>NZ_FQZX01000001.1:1200000-1500000 GCF_900142175.1 Maribacter aquivivus
AGTAATTCCTTAAAGAAAATTACTTACAAGGATTTAAGAACCTACAAGGCGACAGATAAATCAAAACAAAAACTAGATAAAATTTTAGTTTCTAAAATAGTGACTATTTGATTTACTACGCTTGTACTACGTCATAATATTTATTCTTAACAATTTTAAACATAGTAGTCATTATTATAATATAAATTATGTTTAGTTGTACAACTAGCGTACTACGCTTACCTATTCTTACTTAATATACTCTAACTTCTAGAACTACATTGCACTCAAAATAATCTGAATTACCCTGATATTCTGATCTAGTAATTGATCATGTAGATAGAAGGATTTTAGATTGTTAGAATTAATACAAAAAGTATTATGAGTTATAATGACGATAGTGCAAATACACAATTATTGATTCTAATTTCAACGTTGAAGTGCTTTTAAATACCTGCGGACCGATGACCAATGATGATGGTAAGGTTTTGCATAACACCGTATTTGAGTTCATCAATTGCCATTTCTATGGAGATTTAGTAGCAGAAGAGTCTACATTAGATTGCAAAGTAAAATTCCGCAATTGTCATTTTCACGGTGATGTAAATTTCCGTAACACTACTTTCAAGGATTTAGCAGACTTCTGGAAATGTACCTTTCATAAGCCTATTACATTTTACAAAACAGATTTCTACAGTACAGTTGTTTTTTCAGCATCCACATTTAAAGAGAACGTACTGTTTACATACACTTTGATTGATAAGCTTATGATTTTACGTGGTACAAACCCAGAAAAAGGTTTTGATTTATCATTAGCCATCATCGCAGGTCAAATAAGCGTTTATGATTTTAAAATGGATGACTACAAGTCATTTGGAAAAATCTATAAAGAGACAAATAAAGCGATAGACGAAAACAAAAGCCTTGAATATAGTGATGCGTATGAGACAATATATGATGCAGCTGTTACCATTGGACATAAGATACCTATTGAAAATAAGAGGGAAACATACCGAATTTTAAAAAGTCAGCTAGAGTCACATAAAAATTTTATTGATGCTGTTCCTTATAGAGTGATGGAAAACAAGACACTTTTAAAAGAGTCTTGGAAAAAGCTAGTAAATGGTCATACATTCAGCAGACCTATATCAAATATCATAGTGTTATCACTTAATGCAATATCCAACTGGTTTGGTCAATCCTATATATTAGGATTTATATTCACAGCAAGCATCGGAGGTTTGTTTTTTACTTGGATGCTTTCGTATATAGGACATTTTGAGCTGACTACAGATGTCACTGAGTGGCAATGGCAGTATTATGTACAATACTTGAATCCTACACATAGAGCTGACTTTATGAAAGCCGTAGATGAAAACCCTAGTCAAGGTTTTTATATTTTAGATTTCGTAGGACGAATTTTTATAGGATATGGTATCTATCAAATCATACAGGCTTTTAGGAAATATAAATAGATGACAACACAACCAGAACAAATATTAGAGAATAACCTAGTTGCACAGCTAGTCGCATTAGGCTACAAAAAGGTTGAGATAGTTGATGAGGTCTCTATGTTGTCTAATTTGAAAGTGCAATTAGAGAAGCACAACAAAGTCACATTGTCTGAGCAAGATTTTAAGCAAATACTTAATTATATAAATAAAGGGTCAATTTTTGACCGTGCAAAAATATTACGTGACCGTGTACCCTATGTAAACGATAAAGGTGAGAACAGGACTATAGAACTCATCAACCAGATACACTGGTGTAGAAACCAATATCAGGTCACACAGCAAGTCACCATAGAAGGTAAATACAAAAACCGTTATGATGTTACAATTCTAATTAATGGTTTACCGCTAGTACAAATTGAGCTAAAACGTAGAGGTTTAGAACTCAAAGAAGCATTTAACCAGATTAACCGCTACGAGCGTCACAGTTTTGGAGCTGGAGCTGGTTTATTTCAGTTTATACAGTTGTTTGTAATTAGTAACGGAGTCAATACCAAGTACTACGCAAACAGTCCTATTAAAGCTCGTTCCTTCAAGCAAACCTTTTACTGGACAGATACCAAAAATAAGCTCATCACGCAGCTTTCAGACTTTTCAGGAATATTCTTAGAGCCGTGTCACGTATCAAAAATGATTTGTAAATACGTTGTGATGAACGAATCTGGACGTTACTTAATGGTATTACGTCCGTACCAGTTCTATGCAGTAGAAGCCATCATTGATACCGTAAAAACAACAACTAAAAACGGTTACATCTGGCATACTACGGGTTCAGGTAAAACATTAACCTCGTTCAAGACCAGTCAAATACTTACACAGATGCCACAAGTACATAAAGTGGTTTTTGTAGTAGATAGGAAAGATTTAGATTATCAGACAACGAAAGAATTTAATAGCTTCAGTAAAGGCAGCATTGACGGTACAAATGATACCTCAACGCTAGTAAAACAGTTAACTGGAGATGCAAAGCTAATAGTAACCACGATTCAAAAACTTAACACAGCAGTGACAAAGTCACGTTATATTAAGAAAATGGACTCGCTAAAAGATAAACGAGTAATTTTCATTTTTGATGAGTGCCACCGTTCACAGTTCGGAAAGACACACGAAGCAATTAAAACATTTTTTGAGAATAGCCAGATGTTTGGTTTTACAGGAACACCAATTTTTGAAGATAATGCTGGTAAAAATGAATACGGTAAACGTACAACTGCAATGCTATTTAATAAGGATTTGCATAAGTATGTCATTACCGATGCGATACGTGACGAGAACGTATTAAAATTCTCAGTGGAGTATATTCAGACATTTAAAAAGAAAGATGGTATTCAGGATATCGATGTGGAAGCAATTAACGAGAAGGAGGTAATGGAAGCACCGGAGCGTCTAGATGCTATTACTAACTATATTGTAGCAAATCATAACAGGAAAACTCATAGCCGTGAGTTTACAGCGATTTTTTGTGTGAGTAATGTGGACACCTTAATCAAGTATTACAATCTGTTTCAGCAGAAAAAGGAAGCAAGAGAGCATAATTTACGTATAGCGACCATTTTCTCGTACAACGCAAATGAAGACGATAAGGAAGCCGTAGGCGACACGTGGACAGATGATGAGTTTGCTATGGCAGCAGAACCAGCAGCAAGCTACGGAACAGCTGAGAAAAACCAGCACACCAGAGAACATCTAGAAGGTTTCATTGGTGACTACAACAAAATGTTTGCGACAAATTACAGTACTAAGGACTCGCAGTCATTTTACAATTACTACAATGACATCGCAAAGCGAGTAAAACATAAGCAAGTAGATATTTTGTTGGTGGTCAATATGTTTTTAACTGGATTTGATAGCAAGTCGTTAAATACCATATACGTTGATAAGAACTTACGTTATCACGGTCTAATTCAAGCCTATTCCAGAACAAACAGAATCTTAAACGAATTAAAATCTCAAGGTAACATTGTAGCTTTTAGAAATCTAAAAGAACGCACTGATGAGGCGATAAGCCTATTCTCAAATATCAATGCAAAGGACGAAATCATAATGCAACCGTACGAAGAGTACGTTGAGAAAATAAATGCAGCATTTATTGTATTACTACAAATAGCACCTACGGTTAACACTGTAAACAATCTGAAGGACGAAGAGGAAGAGCTAGCTTTTGCTAAAGCGTTTAGAGAGTTAATGCGACTTAAAAATATTCTCAGCACATTTACAGAGTTTACATTTGATGACCTCAGCGTAAACGAACAAACTTTTGAAGATTACAAAAGCAAGTATCTAGATTTATACGATAAAGTAAAAAGTCACGATGCAAAAGAAAAGGTATCGATACTTCAGGATATAGATTTTGAGCTGGAGTTGATACACCGTGACGAAATTAATGTTGCATACATTTTGAAATTACTGGCAAAACTGAAGGATGCAACTCCAGAAGATAAAGTAAAGCAAGAGAAAGCTATTTACGATATCATTGCTGGAGATACAAGATTACGTAGTAAGCGAGAATTGATTGAGAAGTTTATAAGTCAGCATTTACCACTAATCGAAGATTCAGAGGATATTGGTGATGAATTTGCAAACTTCATCAATATAGAAAAGATGAGAGCCATAAAAGACCTCAGCGATAAAGAAGACCTAGATGCTATAAAACTGGAGAAAGTAATAGGTGATTACCTATTCACAGAGAAGAAGCCTTTAAGAGACGATATCGTAGATTTAATGAATGAAAGACCTAGTCTAAAAGAACGAAAAATAAAGTCTGAGAGAGTGACTAGTAAAATTTTAAAATTTATTGAGACATTTATTAGCGGCATATCAAATTAATAATAAAAAAAGGCATACAATTCGGATACCCATTAAGTTGACAAGTTGGCAAAAGATTGGATATAAAGAAGTTACCTTCCTTGGTTCGAGCCCAAGAGGGGGAGCAAAAAGCGAAATCCAATCTATTTATTTAGGTTGGATTTTTTGTTTTTAGTTAATATTGACAGTGCTTCACCGGGTTTTAGTCTGAAATCTTATAATCAGGGTAAGATTGAATACGTCAAAACACTTTCCAATATTAGGTACACTCTTTGGGACTCCAATTATAATAATAACTAATTATTTAAATCAGTTGTTTCTTATGATTATTAAAAGAAGGTAATAATCATAAGTTATAGCGTCTTGAAATAAAGAAGGCTACTTATAATTAAGTAGCCTTCTTTATTATATAAAAAGTGTTTTGATTGAACTACATGGTAAACCAATCTGTTACTTCTTTAATAATCTTCTGATCACCACTATTTTTATAATCAAATTCATTGCTTTTTGGGTTGTAGACGTAATCTTCACCCCATTCTTTAAAGTTTTGGGCAACTTGATTCACTGCGTCACATATATAGGCTAATTCTTTATTCGTAGTGATTGGGTGTAGCGATAAGCGAACCCAACCTGGTTTGTCTGTCAAATTACTATTCTCAATATCTTTGGTCATAGTAGTAGACGTGTTGGTATCCATGCTAAATAAGTAATGGCAATAGGTACTTGCACATGACCAGCCTCCTCTAACTTGAATGCCAAATCTGTCATTTAGTAACCGAACTACTAAGTTGTAATGTGCGCCTTTTATTCCAAAGGAAATAACACCTATACGTTTTGCATTATTTTCCCCTAAGATAAACAATCCATCAATTTGGCTAAAAGCTGTAAAACATTGCGCTAATAATTCTTCTTCGCGTTTTTCAATGTTGGTAGTTCCCATTTTTTCTTTAAGACGTATAACAAGCGCTGTACGCATTACTTGAAGAAAACCTGGAGTTCCACCATCTTCTTTAGTTTCTATGTCTGTATGGTAGCTGTATGCGCCCCATGGGTTGGTCCATTTTACATTTCCACCGCCGGGTACATCTGGGCAATCTGTTTTGTAAAGATTTTTATTAAAAACTAAAACGCCACATGTACCAGGACCTCCTAAAAATTTATGTGGCGAAAATAGAACGGCATCTAAGTATGCTTCTGGATCTTTAGGGTGCATATCTATTTCTACGTATGGCGCAGAAGCAGCAAAGTCTATAATGCAAATCCCTTTATTTTGGTGCATTACTTTTGCTAGTTCATGGTATCTAGAAATTATTCCGGTAACATTGGAACAGGCTGTAAAAGCTCCTATTTTTTGTGGTCTATCTACGTATTTTTCAACCTCAGTTCTTAATTTTTCAGGACAAATAAGGTTATTTTCATCGCAAGGTACAATCACTACATCTGCAATAGTTTCCATCCAAGGGACTTGGTTAGAATGGTGTTCCATGTGAGAAATAAAAACAACGGGGCGTTCGTTCTCCGGTAACTTTATATTGTTTTTTACAGCGTCTGGCCATCGAAGTCCCATAATACGTTGTAATCTTGAGAGTACCCCTGTCATGCCTGTGCCAGCGGTAACCAATACATCGTTCTCATTTGCATTTACATGCTTTTTAATTATTTCTCTGGCATGTCTGTAAGCATAGGTAGAGGCTTTTCCTGTTTCGCTTGAAAATGAATGCGTATTGGCAATCATTGGACCTATTTTATTTCTCATGGTATCTTCAATGGGTCCATATAACCTACCACTAGCGATCCAGTCTGCGTATAGCAGATTTTGAGTACCATAAACCGTCTCAAATACCGCATTTTCGCCTACTACGTGAGATTTAAATTTGGCGAAATGGAGTTCAAGAGAAGATTGCTTTGCACCTTTTGTAGAGTTGGCTGTAGTCATAATAAAAGTATTTAAATGAAAACTGAGGCGAAAGATACTAAGGGCAGTACAATTACCTTAGTTAAGTCAGTATTTTTTTTGCCTTTCTTAAGTGTGAAAATATGCTGGTTGCGAACTGCATAATAATATAAATCAATAAAGAGATAGACATTTTTTAAAGGTAAAAATCATCGCCAAACTTTTTCAATATCTTTGGTACACACTGTAAGTTGTTTTATAATATAAAATATGTCAAATTATTTAATTACCGTAAACGAAGAAGAACTACAATTTAATAGTAGCGATGTTGATACTTTAGATAGCATTAAAGTGAATGCAAAAAATCTTCATGTTTTAGATAATAATAGTGCTTTTGAGGTGGAGGTTGTCCATTCAGATTTTTTGAATAAGATGATGTCATTGTCCATTAATGGAAACATATATGATATTAAGTTAGAAGATGAATACGATCAACAGGTTAAAAAAATGGGATTGTTAGCAGTAACAACTCAAAAACTGAATGAGGTAAAAGCACCAATGCCAGGTTTAATTGTTGATGTAATGGTTGAGGTAGGTCAAGAGATTGTAGAAGGTACTCCTTTATTAGTCTTGTCGGCAATGAAGATGGAAAATATTATTCTTGCGCAAGGTGAGGGAATTATTAAGTCAATTGAAGTTAAAAAAGACGACGCTGTAGAAAAGGGGCAAGTGATTATTGAAATGGAGTAGAAACCTAACATGATAAATGTTATAGCTTATATAATAAATTACCTAGACCGGCCTTACGAGTTTCTCATAAGAGAAAATTTCAAATTTCGTGGAAACCCTCTAATTAGTTAAATCTCGATTATCGAGTAAATTAAGTTTTTAATGAAGAAAATATTAATAGCCAACCGCGGTGAGATAGCTTTACGAATAATGAAAACTGCCCAAAAAATGGGTATAAAAACTGTTGCTGTTTACTCAGATGTTGACCGTCATTCTCCACATGTTAAGTTTGCTGATGAAGCTGTTTTGTTAGGACCTGCGCCATCATCAGAATCTTATCTAGTGATGGAGAAAATTATTAATGCGGCAAAAGTAACTGGAGCAGAAGGCATTCACCCAGGTTACGGATTCTTAAGTGAAAATTCAGTTTTTGCTCAAATGGTTGAAGATAATGGCATTACTTTCATTGGTCCTAAACCTCATGCTATTAAGGTGATGGGTAATAAGTTAGCCGCCAAAGAAGCAGTTCGTGATTATGATATTCCTATGGTACCTGGTATTGAAGAAGCTATAACCGATGTTAAATTAGCTGAAAAGGTAGCTAAGCAAATAGGTTTCCCTATTTTAATAAAAGCTTCTGCAGGTGGTGGTGGTAAGGGAATGCGTGTTGTTGAAAACTTGAAAGATTTACCAGAACAAATGCAACGAGCTATCGGCGAAGCGCAAGCTGCTTTTGGTGATGGTTCTGTTTTTATAGAAAAGTATGTGGGTTCACCTAGGCATATCGAAATTCAGATACTAGCCGATACGCAAGGTAATATTGTTCATTTATTTGAACGTGAATGTAGTGTGCAAAGAAGACATCAAAAAGTAGTTGAAGAAGCACCTTCGGCAGTGCTTACCCCAGAAATTAGAAAAGCCATGGGTGAAGCTGCAATCAAAGTAGCAAAAGCATGTGATTATGTAGGAGCAGGTACGGTGGAGTTCCTGCTTGACGAAAAAAAGAATTTTTACTTCTTGGAAATGAATACAAGGTTGCAAGTAGAGCATCCAGTTTCTGAGTTGATATCTGGTATTGATTTAGTAGAGCAACAAATAAAAGTAGCCCGTGGCGAAAAGTTGGCTTTTACCCAAGAAGATTTGAAAATAACAGGTCATGCGCTTGAAGTTCGTGTGTATGCCGAAGACCCGTTAGCTAATTTTATGCCGAGTATTGGTACGTTGTCTACCTACAAAACTCCGGTAGGTGAGGGTATTCGTGTTGACGATGGTTTTGAAGAAGGTATGGAGGTTCCTATTTATTATGACCCCATGATTTCTAAGTTGATTACCTATGGAAAAAATAGGGAAGAAGCCATACAATTAATGATAAAAGCAATTAATGACTATAAAGTTGAAGGTGTTGCAACAACCTTATCTTTTGGCAAATTTGTATGTGAGCATGAAGCTTTTACATCAGGAAATTTCGATACACATTTTGTTAAAAACTACTATTCTCCAGAACTTTTAGAAAAGCAGTATGCTGAAGAAAGAAGAATAGCAGCATTGGTAGCCTTAAAGTTGTATTTAGAAAATGATAAAACCTTGAAAATTCCGACTAAGGTTTCTTCAAATTGGAAGAAGAGTAGAGCTTAGAATTGCAAATTGATTTGAAAAATTAGAATGAAAGATAATAAACAAATACTGGCAGAAAAACTTGCATTGGCTAATTTAGGTGGTGGTCAAGTACGTATTGATAAGCAGCACGCCAAAGGAAAGTTAACTGCTCGTGAACGTATTCATTTTTTGTTGGATGAGGGCTCATTTGAAGAAATGGGTGCTTTGGTTACGCACCGTACTAAAGATTTTGGTATGGAAAAACAAGTTTTCTATGGGGACGGAGTGGTAACTGGTTATGGTACTATTAATGGGAGACAGGTTTGTGTTTTTGCCCAAGATTTTACGGTTTTTGGTGGTGCACTTTCTGAAACCCATGCTGAAAAAATCTGTAAAATAATGGATATGGCTATGAAAATAGGCGTGCCTATGATTGGTTTAAATGATAGTGGGGGAGCTCGAATTCAAGAAGGGGTACGTTCATTAGGTGGATATGCCGATATTTTTCATAAAAACGTAATGGCATCTGGGGTAATTCCTCAGATTTCTGCCATAATGGGTCCATGTGCGGGTGGTGCAGTTTATTCGCCAGCAATAACCGATTTTACCTTAATGGTAGAGAACTCTAGTTATATGTTTGTTACAGGACCTAATGTGGTTAAAACGGTGACAAATGAAGAGGTAACATCAGAAGAATTGGGTGGCGCCTTAACACATGCTACAAAATCTGGAGTAACACACTTAACCGCTGCGAATGATATTCAATGTATCAATCAGATTAAGCAGATGATTAGTTATATGCCTCAAAATTGCGAAGATAAACCAGCAGATATTCCATTTAAGCTGGCTAATGAGGTGCGCGATGTATTAGAAGATATCGTTCCTGAGAATGCAAATCAGCCTTACGATATGCGTCATGTAATCAACGGAATTATTGATCAAGACACGTTCTTTGAAATTCATGAAGCATATGCCGATAACATTGTTGTAGGCTTTGCAAGATTAGGTGGTAAAAGTATTGGTATTGTTGCCAATCAGCCTATTAGTTTGGCGGGTGTATTAGATGTTGATAGTTCAAAAAAAGCAGCACGTTTTACTCGGTTTTGCGATTGTTTCAATATTCCTCTTTTAGTATTGGTAGATGTCCCAGGATTTTTACCGGGTACAGATCAAGAATGGAACGGTATCATAACCAACGGTGCAAAATTACTGTATGCCTTAAGTGAAGCAACGGTGCCTAAAGTAACTGTAATTACTAGAAAAGCATACGGTGGTGCGTATGATGTAATGAACTCTAAACATATTGGTGCCGATTTAAATTATGCTTGGCCAGGTGCAGAAATTGCAGTGATGGGAGCAAAAGGAGCTAGTGAAATTATTTTTAAGAAAGAAATAAGTGCAGCGGATGATCCTGTGGCGAAATTGGCTGAAAAAGAAGCGGAATATGCAGAATTGTTTGCAAACCCATATAGTGCTGCGCAAAGAGGATTTATAGATGAAGTTATTCTACCAAAAGACACTAGAAGAAAATTGATAAAAGCTTATACTATGCTAGAGAATAAAGTAGCTTCTTTACCAAAGAAGAAGCATGGTAATATTCCGTTGTAGTAGTTTAATTTTTTAACAAAATGATATTTATATATTTTAGGAACTCAATGTAATTTTAAACCATTAAAGAAGAATCCCTAACGATAAGGCTGGTTTTGATCTCAACTGTTTTTGTCATTACATCATTTGTCGGGTTTTCAAGTTCTTGAATTAAGAAACGGACTGCAGTTCTTCCTATTTTATCACCAGGTTGATCCACTGTTGTTAGTGCGGGACTAACGATGGTGGAGTTAATAGAGTTGCTAAAACCTACTACAGCTATTTCTTCAGGTATTTTTACTTTGAACTTATGTAGTGCCTTTATGGCGCCTATGGCAGCATTATCGGTTATGGCAAATATAGCATCAGGGCGTTTCTTCATGCTTAAAAGAATATTGGTCAATCGTCTTCCGTTTCCTAAAGAAATATCTTCGGTACTTAAAATAAGTTTATTGCGAACAGGAATGCCGTATTGCTTTAAGGCTCTTAAATAACCGGCATACCTTTTTTCAGAATTATAAGAATTCTCCGTTTCCTTAATAATGGCAATACGCTGTTTACCCAGTTCAATTAAATGCTCAACGGCATTAAATGCAGCTTCCTCTTCATTGATTACAACTTGTGTACAAGGTATTTTGCTAGAAACTTTATCGAAGAGGACTATAGGTATACGATTTAATATTTTTAATATCTCTTCAACATTGGTTGTTTTTCTTGCCAATGACATTAATACCCCGTCGACACCAAATTGTGTCATGGTATTTAGCATTTCTACTTGTTTAGCCTCGTTATTGTTAGATTCTGAAATAATAACACGATATCCGCGTAGCTCGGCTTCTTCCAAAATTCCCTTTAAAATGGTTGAAGTAAATAAATGAGATATGTTGGGTACGATTACTCCAAGTATATGAGTTTCACGTGAGCGAAAGCCTCTCGCAAATAAATTGGGTACATAATTCATTTGCTTAGCAAGCTTTTTAACCCGCTCTTTAGTGCCCTGGCTAATATCGGGGTGATCATTAAGAGCCCTAGAAACTGTGGAAATCGACAGACTCAATTCTTTAGATAACTCTTTTAATGTGGTATTTCTCTTTTTACTCATAATTGAAAATCAGTGAATTATGATGATTTTATAAGAAATACAATACTACAAAATAAATTGCAAACGTTTGTGCAAACGTTTGCATAGAAAATTCGTTAATATTTGGTTAATAGAATGCTATATTCATATAATTTGGTCTCATAATCAACGATTTGATAATTTAAATCGACTCAACTTAAAAAAAACTCAAACATTATGAAGAAAATTATTTTTGCGGTAATCGGACTTCTTATCAGTGCAAGCTCCTTTGCACAGACCGATATTTCAGGAACCGTAACAGACAGTTCAGGAGAGCCAATTCCCGGTGCTAACATTTTAATTACAGGTAGTACATCGGGTACAACATCAGATTTTGATGGTAATTTTACTTTTTCAACAGACCTTACCGGTGCTCAAATATTACGTGTATCATATATAGGTTTTACATCTGTTGACAAATCATTAGATTTAAACGGTACAGCACAAACTGTAAATGTTGTGCTACAAGAAGGTGGTCAGCAACTTGATGAAGTTGTTCTAACGGCTTCTAGTACATTTCGTTCTCAAAAACAGGCACCTCTATCTATTAGCTCTGTTAAAATGAAAGAAATTACTAAGCTTTCTGCTAATAGTCAGGCAGATATTCTTAGAAGTGTACCTGGTATTACCGCTGAAGGTGGTGGTGGTGAAACGGCAAGTAACATATTCGTTAGAGGTTTACCTTCTGGTGGTCAGTATGTTTTTAACCCTTTACAGTATGACGGTATGCCTTTGATTAGTTCTTTCGGACTAAACTCTTCTGCGCATGATGTCTATGCAAGACCAGATATAGGTTTTAAAGGTGTTGAATTTGTTCGTGGTGGTGCAGCTGTATTATATGGTGCAGGTTCTGTTGCTGGTATTATCAACTACACAAGTAAAACGGGTGATACGAACCCTGGTAATATTATTAATATTGAAGTTGCCAACCAAGGTAGAATTAAAACAGATTTTTATTCTGGTGGTCAGCTAGGTGGTGAAGATTCTAATACATATTATGCTTTTACAGGTTTTGTACGTCATGATAGAGGTCCTATAGATGTAGGTTTACCAACTAAAGGTGTTCAATTTAGAGGTAACATCAAAAAGAAGTTCGATAATGGTTTTTTTACTTTAAGCGGACAGTTTATTGACGATAAGGCACAATTTTATCTTCCTATTCCATTAAGTGGTGGTAGTAGAGAGCGTATAAACGGTAATGATGGTAACCCAGTTGAACAGTTGTTATCTGGTGACTTAGCGAATACTTCATTCAATACTCCTGGTGGAACATATAATAGTCCGATTGCAGATGGTGTTGCAACTACAGGTGGTTACATTATGGGTGATTTCAATTACAGATTTGAAGATGATCTTAAATTGACTTCTAAGATTAAATATGCCAACTACAAGCATAATTTCGCATTATATGTTGGTGGTAACGGTGCAAATGGAAATCCTATTACTTTAGATAATTATGTAGAAAGTATAGCTCCTGGTAACTTAGGGTATACTGCTGCTTACCAAAGTGGATCGGGTTCTCAAATTAATGGTAATGACCTAGTAATCGATAATTTACATGTGGATCGTTTACGCCCAATGACAGATTACTCTGGTGAGATTAACCTTACAAAATCTATTGAGACGGCAAACGGTGGTAACCATAACATTACTGTTGGTTCTTATATAGCTCGTACAGAGGCTGAAGATGTTAACTATCAATATAGAGTATTGACAGAATTCAACAATAACCCACAATTGGTAAACTTAAATTATACCGATGCTGGTGGCGATAATGTAGTGTATTCTCAAGGCGGACTTTATAACCGTATTGGTCAGACAGCTAATAACTTTCTTTCTCAAAATAGATTGGCATTATATGTTACCGATGAGATGATTTTAAACAAATGGCGTTTTGATGTTGGTTTCAGATGGGAACATACAGATGGTATCAACAGTCGTGGTGGTATTATGAGCGAAACAGTTTACACTACTCCAGATATTACATCAGAACTTAGTGATGTACAAACTGCAGATGGTTCTTTCTTAAGAACAGAAGTAAATGCAAGTGCTTGGGCATTGTCTTTAGCTGGTTTGTATGAGTTAACTGAAACAACCAACCTTTATGCTAACTTCTCTAAAGGATATTTCTTTCCACAATTAAGAGGTTTTGCTCCAGTACCTGGTATTTCTGAAAGTCCTTACGATGCTGAAAATATTATTCAATTTGAAGCTGGTGCCAAATTCGGTAACGAGAAATTCTCAGGATCTGTTGCAGGGTACTATGTAGGTCTTAAAGATCGTGTATCTATTCGCCAAGCAATTGTAGGTGGTCAATTAATAGATGAAACAAGAGCAGAGCAAAATACAAGAACAATAGGTCTTGAAGCTACCGGAGATTATTCTATTGCACAATACTTAAATCTTCGTGGTAATGTAACATATCAAGATCATGAGATTACAAAGAATACCGATTTCGATTTAGTAAATGGTACTTCTACAGAAGCTAATGTTGGTAACGAATTGGCAAGACAGCCAAACTTATTAGGTGGCTTAGGGTTGTACTATGATAACGCTGCTTTTGATGCAAATTTCGGATTCAACTATACGGGAGCAAAGTTTACAGATGACACCAATAATATAGAATTAGATGCCATAACAATTGGCAGACTAGGTGCAGGTTATACATTCTCAAAAGAAGATAACAACCAGTCTGTTCGTTTAGGGGTGTCAGTTTTTAACCTATTCGATAGTGATGGTATCACAGAAGGTAATCCTAGAGCTGGTTCAGCTGGTCAAACAGAATCTCAATTTTTTGTTGGTAGACCAATTTTACCTAGAAGATTGTTCGTTACAGCGACCTTCAATTTCTAGAAAGAAAGTTTTGTTAGTTTAAGTTTAATTGATAAACACATTGGTAGTTGCAGAATTGCCAATGTGTTTTTTTACTCGATTATCGAGATTTAAATGCTCAGACGCTTGCGTCGAAATATTAATTACGTTTTCAATTCAATGCCTCGCGGGCTTGACCCGAGGTTATTTACTAGATATTATGAAGGAAGAATTATATAAAAAAGCAATTGCAGTATTAGATGCAAATTTTCAAGAAGGTGGTTTTACTATACCTAGTGCAGGTTTATATCCTTTTCAATGGAAATGGGATTCTGGCTTCATCGCCATTGGTTTTGCCCATTACGATGTTGAAAAGGCAAAAACTGAAATGAGAACTTTGCTAGATGCACAATGGGAAAACGGTTTTATACCTCATATCGTTTTTCATACAGAGAACGATTCTTACTTTCCTGGGGCAGATTTTCATCAATCTGAATTGCATCCCTTGTCCTCCAAAAAATATAGGTCTACAGGTATGACCCAGCCGCCGGTAACCGGTTTTGTGCTACAAGAAATGTATCGTATCGCAGAAGATAAGCAAGATATGCTCAACTTTATCAAAGAAGAAATTGATAAGGTATATGAAAATCATGCTTACTTCTATTCAAATAGAGATCCACAAGATGAAGGTTTGGTGTACATCTATCACAACTGGGAATCTGGTACAGATAATTCTCCTGTTTGGGATGATATTTGGAAAACGATGAATCCGCCAGAATATACTTTTGTTCGAAAAGATACTACACATGTTGATGCTTCTCAGCGCCCGACTAAAAGAGAATATGATCACTATTTACATATCATAGATATTGCCAAGCAAAACAATTATGATGATGCTAAAATAGCGGAGCTTTCACCATTTTTGGTTCAAGATCCTTTGTTCAATGCCATGTTAATTAAATCTAATCAGGCATTAGTTGATATGTATATTATGATCGGTGGAAATGAAGAGAAAATTAAGACCATTTTAAAATGGCAATCGAAAAGTATTGAAAGCTTCAATAATAAATTATTTGATGCTGAATTAGGTGCTTATGTGCATTACGATTTAAGAAATGAAAAACCTATTAGGCATATAACGTCTTCATCTTTTTCGCCATTATTCGCAAATATTCCTTCTCAAGAAAGAGCTGAGGTCTTAGTGAAAACAATGATGAATAAATTTGGAGGAGAGGATAAATACCTATGTGCTTCTTTTGATCCTACAAATGATCGATTTAATCCTAAAAAATATTGGAGAGGTCCCGTTTGGATCAATATGAATTGGATGCTCTTTTTAGGACTTAAGAATTATGGTTTTACCGATGTTGCTGCACGTATGAAGCAAGATAGCATTGAGCTTATAGAGAAATATGGCTTCTATGAATATTTTGATTGTAGAAAAGATACTGGTGAAGAGAATACCCCTGGTTATGGAGGCAACAATTTTTCATGGAGTGCTGCTTTGTTTATTGATATGGTGAATACACCATAGTGTTATAAAATGATTTAAAGGTTTAAAAATGAACTACATTGATTATTTTTTAGTCGGATTTTACATAATGGGTATTTTAGGAGTAGGTCTCTTGATCAAAAAAAATAAAAACTAGGATATGAATTACGTTGATTACATTATTATTGTCGTTTACCTAGTTGGATTTTTAGGTTTGGGCTTCATGTTTAAAGATAATAATACGGGTGGAGATTACTTCTTAGGTGGTCGTAAAACATCATGGTTGCCGTTAAGTTTGTCTGCAATGGCTACCCAATTATCTGCTATCAGTTTTATATCGGCTCCTGCTTTTGTTGGTCTCAAAGAAGGTGGTGGTATGCAATGGCTTACCTATGAATTAGGTGTACCCTTGGCTATGGCCTTTTTGTTAATTGCAGTATTGCCAACGTTATATAAATCAGGTATAGTTAGTGTTTATGAATATTTAGAAACACGATTCGATGCTTCTTCTCGATTATTGATAAGTTTTGTTTTTCAAATAAGTAGATCGGTAGCTACTGGGGTTATGGTGTATACTATGGCATTAATTCTACAAGCTACTATCGGATTAGAGTTTTGGATTTCAATTTTAATTATTGGTCTTATAACTATGGTTTATTCTTTTCAAGGCGGAATGAAAGCGGTTATATGGGGAGATGTTATTCAAATGAGTATCCTGTTTATAGGTATAATCATTTGTCTTTATTTTGGATTTAGTGAGCTTGGCGGAGTAGATAATTTTCTTACTCATGTAGATACCGATAGAATTACTGCTGTAGATTTTAATAAATGGGGTTTCAATAATGCCGATGGAAATGATGAATTTGGGTTTTGGCCCATGGTCATTGGTGGCTTTTTTCTTTACGCTTCTTATTACGGTACAGATCAAACTCAGTCGCAACGATTGTTGTCTTCTAGTAGCATGTCTAACCTTAAAAAACTAATGATGGCAAACGGACTCCTTCGTTTTCCGTTTACGTTAACCTATTGTATTATGGGTCTTGTGTTGGGTACATTATTAATGCAAGATGTAACTTTTCAAGAACAAATGGAAACTGTCTATCAAGCTAATATTGGTTCTTTAGCAGGTAAAAAGGCAGATTTAATGGTGCCGGTTTTTATTATTAAATATTTACCTAATGGTGTTATTGGTATATTGATTGTTGCTATAATGTCAGCAGCAATGTCAACCTTAAGTTCAACGGTAAATTCATTATCAGCCGTAACCATGGAAGATTTTGTAAAAAGATTCAACCCTAACATGCCCGATAAAAAATACATGACGTATTCAAAATTGTTGTCCATTTTTTGGGGTCTGGTATGTTTGTTCTTTGCATTTTTTGCGGGTAATATAGAAGGCACGGTCATAGAAGTAATTAATAAGATAAGTTCTGTCTTCTACGGTCCTATTTTAGCAGCTTTCATTTTAGCGATTCTTACTAAGAGAACACATGCGCTTGGTGCCAATATTGGTATTGTAGTAGGGGTGCTGTTCAATATTTATTTATGGTTATATGTGCCACAAATATTTTGGTTCTGGTGGAACGCGCTTGGTTGTTTAGTAACTATATTGGTTGCTTTGGCAGTGAGCTATACTGTCAAAAGGCAAGTTAACGAAGGCTTAGAGGTAACGTATTATTCTGGTAAGAAAGAGGTAGCAATATTACTTGGTTACTTTGTGCTAATTGTACTGTTCAGTATTTCATTACCTAATATTTTGAATTAGAACTATGGCAATGAAATTTGTAATAGCTCCAGACAAGTTTAAAGGTTCTTTAACAGGATTCGAGTTTTGCGATGCGGTAGAAGAGGGTATAAAAATGGTTTTTAAAGATGCCGAAATCATAAAGAAACCCTTAGCTGATGGTGGGGATGGTACTATGGAAGTTGCTAAGCATTATATAAAAGGAGAAGCTGTTACGGTTACTGTAAACGACCCTCTTTTTAGACCTATTAATGCTTCTTATTTATATTCTGATGAAACTAAAATAGCCTATATAGAGATGGCAGAAGCATCAGGATTAAAATTGCTGAATGTTGATGAGTTTAATTGTATGGAAACCACCACATCTGGTACTGGGGAATTAATTTATGATGCATTAGAGAAAGGTGCCACTGAAATAATTTTAGGTATTGGTGGTAGCGCCACAAATGATGGTGGTATGGGCATGGCAAATGCTTTGGGGTATCGTTTTTTAGATGATAACGGTCAAGAATTAATTCCTATCGGAAAAAATCTTTCAAAGGTCAAATCAATAGATGATTCCAATAAAAATAATAGACTTGATTCGGTAAAGGTTAAAGTTGCTTGCGATGTAACCAATCCGTTTTATGGGTTACAAGGTGCAGCCTATATTTATGGGGCACAAAAAGGTGCCTCTGAAAATGAGATTATATATCTAAATCAAGGTTTGTGCAACTTTGCAGAAATTATTAAAAATCGTTATAAAATCGATTTACAGAAAGTAAGTGGTGCCGGTGCAGCTGGCGGTGTTGGTGGTGGTGCCCTTGTTTTTCTGAATGGCGAATTAATTTCAGGAAATAATTTAATAAAGGAACTTGCAGATTTTAATAACGCAATCAAAGGAGCAGATTGGATTATTACTGGTGAAGGTCAGTTAGATGAGCAAACGCTGTCCGGAAAAACTATAGATGGTGTAGTAACATCTGCCAAAATGAATAAAATACCTGTTGCCGCACTTTGCGGATCGGTTAGTATAAGCGTGGCACAACAACAAAAATTTGGTTTAGCTTACGTTGCATCGATTGTAAGAGGTATTTCTACTTTGAAAGAAGCTATGGAACACAGTAAGGACAATCTTGTAAATGCCGCTTTTAACTTTGCAAGTTTGATTAAATAAGCCATCTAAAAAAAACACCTTTTAAGGTCAAAATTGGTATAGATAAAAAATAAAAGTAATCTGTTAAAACCAGTAATTAGCACTACAAATTAATAGTCTAATTCATAGTTTCCACAATTTTAACTTTCTATACCTTTCTTTTCGGTGTATTGACAACAATTTGTTTAAGGGGCAGTAGGCTACAGTTATCTTTAGTTTAAGTAAGAATTAATATCCATTAAAACTATAATAGTATTGATGGATTTTTTTAGCCAATGACTAAACCTACAACCACTTATTTAATTCAATATACTGCTTGGAAAAAAGTGTTCACGTTTTTCCTTTTAGTACTGGTGAATAGCGTATTATTCTCTCAGAAAACTACGGGCTGGGATGAAATAGGATCAACAAACATTTATGAATCATATAGTTCTGATAATTTAGTTAGAGTAGAGTGTAGAGTCACTGGCGGAGTTTCTATTTCAGGTGAAGATACTATGGGGTGTATTTCTGATAATACCTACGGTAATCCAGATCCAGTTATTTTTGGAGAAACTTCTTTAGGAATATCCATTAATCCGCTCTTTTCAGGAAGCATCGAGTTTCATTTCTTTGATGCGGTAACTGGAGATGAGGTATTTATTACTAATCCATATCTAAATGTTGATAAAGTTGGAACATTTGGAGCACTACCTTTGCCTTTTTTGACCGGTACAAATACTGGAGTTTTCACTTCTACAAATGGTACATGGACAAATATTGGTAAGAATGGCGATATTTTTGTGTCTACAAATACAGAATTTAAGATAGACGCTGATGCTCTTTTAAGCTTTAACGGAGGTGAGTGTGGTAATAATTCATTTGATGGTACTGGTGGCGGTACTATGAAAATGGATGATGCAGTTAAATCTATTAATATGGATGTTTCTGTATCGGGATTACTTTCACTTTTTCAAGAAGATGTTGAGTTTGTAATATCCAATCTAATTATAGCTGAACCAGAAATAGAAGTAACAAAGACTGTTTTAAACAGTTTTAGCTCTCCTGTTGTAACAGGTGATGCTGTAGATTATACTATTGAAGTGGAGAACACAGGTAATGTGAAAGTTACCAATGTTGCTTTGACAGATACGTTCAAAGATGCTAGCGGAAATACAATTACACTAAGTAATGCTCCATCATTTTCATCCGCAACAATGAGTTCTTTAGAAGGTACGCTTTTAGCTGGTGAAGTGGCAACATATTCTGCAAGCCATATTCTAACTGCTAATGAGATTGCTGAAGGCGGAGTAATAAATCAGGTAAGTGTATTAGCAGATAGTCCATACGGTCCGGGAGACACTGATGATCTGTCCGATGATGGAGATGATACAGATGGTAATTTACTTGACGATACTACAGATAGTTTTTTTCCTATTCCCTTAGAGAATACCGAAACGGTAGAAAAGAATAATTCCGTTGATATTTTAGTGACCAATAATGATGATTTTGGTGGTAATGGTCCTAACTCTGGTAGTATATTTATTGTAAGTACACCAACAAACGGTAGTGTATCATTGAATAATAATGGGACAGCGACAAATCCGGTAGATGATTACTTTACTTATACACCTGATACTGATTACACGGGGACTGATTCTTTTATATATGGAATAACGGATTCTAAAGGTTATACACAGCATGCAACTGTTACGATAACGGTGTATGCTTGTCCAAATGCAGGAATTGATGGAACGTTAAATATCTGTCAAGGAGATAGCTTTACAAACGCAGACCTTTTTGCACAACTATCAGGTTCTCCTGATGCTGGCGGAACATGGTTTGATAATGGCGATGGAACTCATACGTACACAGTAGCTGCAATAGCACCATGTATAGCGGACGATGAAAGTATCGTAACCGTAACCGAGCAAGCGCAACCAAATGCAGGAATCGATGGAACCTTGAATATTTGTGCCGGAGCTACATTCACAAATGCAGACCTTTTCGCACAGTTAACCGGAAATCCAGATACTGGTGGAACTTGGGCAGATAATGGCGATGGAACTCACACGTACACAGTAGCTGCAATAGCACCATGTACAGCGGATGATGAAAGTATTGTAACCGTAACCGAGCAAGCACAACCGAATGCAGGAATTGATGGAACGTTGAATATATGTGTCGGAGATAGTTTTGATAATAATGATCTGTTCGCACAGTTGACCGGAAATCCAGACACTGGCGGAACATGGTTTGATAATGGCGATGGAACTCATACATATACAGTAGCTGCAATAACACCATGTACAACGGACGATGAAAGTATTGTAACGGTAACCCAACAAGCACAACCCAATGCCGGTGTTGATGGAACATTGAATATTTGTTCTGGAGATAGTTTTGACAATAATGATCTGTTCGCACAATTAACCGGTTCACCAGATACAGGTGGAACATGGGTTGATAATGGAAATGGCACACATACCTATACTGTAGCTGCAACTGCACCATGTACAATAGACGATGAAAGTATTGTAACGGTAACCCAACAAGCACAACCCAATGCCGGTGTTGATGGAGTATTGAATATCTGTCAAGGGGATACATTTGATAATAATGATCTGTTCGCACAATTAACCGGTTCACCGGATACAGGAGGAACATGGGTTGATAATGGAAATGGCACACATACTTATACTGTAGCGGCAACAGCACCATGTACTACAGATGATGAAAGTATCGTAACGGTAACCCAACAAGCGCAACCAAATGCAGGAATTGATGGAACTTTAAATATCTGTCAGGGGGATACTTTTGACAATAATGATTTGTTCTCACAATTGACCGGTTCTCCAGATTCGGGCGGAACATGGGTTGATAATGGAAATGGAACGCACACCTATACCGTAGCTGCAATAGCACCATGTGCAACGGACGATGAAAGTATTGTAACGGTAACCCAACAAGCGCAACCAAATGCAGGAATCGATGCAACGTTGAATATTTGTGTAGGCGATAGTTTTGACAATAATGATCTGTTCGCACAATTAACCGGTTCACCGGATACAGGTGGAACATGGGTTGATAATGGAAATGGCACACATACTTATACAGTAGATGCAACAGCGCCTTGTACAACGGACGATGAAAGTATTGTAACAGTAACCCAACAAGCGCAACCAAATGCAGGAATTGATGGAACGTTGAATATCTGTCAAGGAGCTACTTTTGATAATGATGATTTATTTGCCCAATTAACAGGCAGTCCAGATACAGGTGGAACATGGGCAGATAATGGCGATGGAACTCATACGTACACAGTAGCTGCAACTGCACCATGTACAACGGACGATGAAAGTATCGTAACCGTAACCGAGCAAGCGCAACCAAATGCAGGAATTGACGGAACATTAAATATATGCGAAGGAGATACTATTACCAATGCAGACCTTTTTGCACAACTATCAGGTTCTCCTGATGCTGGCGGAACATGGTTTGATAATGGCGATGGCACATATAAGTATACGGTATCGGCAATTTCACCATGTACTTTAGACGATGAAAGTATTGTAACGGTAACCCAACAAGCACAACCCAATGCCGGTTTTGATGGAACATTGAATATCTGTCAAGGGGATACATTTGATAATAATGATCTGTTCGCCCAATTAACAGGAAATCCAGATACTGGTGGAACATGGGTTGATAATGGAAATGGCACACATACTTATACGGTAACTGCAACAGCACCATGTACTACAGATGATGAAAGTATCGTAACCGTATCCGAGCAAGCACAACCGAATGCGGGTATCGACGGAACGTTGAATATCTGTGCCGGAGCTACATTCGATAATGATGATTTATTCGCACAACTAACAGGAAATCCAGATTCTGGTGGAACTTGGGTTGATAATGGCGATGGAACACATTCGTACACAGTTACTGCAACTGCACCATGTGCTTTAGACGATGAAAGTATCGTAACCATAACCCAACAAGCACAACCAAATGCAGGAATTGATGGAACTTTAAATATCTGTCAGGGGGATACTTTTGACAATAATGATTTATTCGCACAATTAACAGGTTCACCAGATACAGGCGGCTCATGGACGGACAATGGCGACGGAACACATACATATACGGTATCGGCAATATCACCTTGTACAGTAGATGACGAAAGTATCGTAACCGTAAACCAGCAAGCACAACCGAATGCGGGTATCGACGGCTCATTGAATATTTGCACCGGAGATACATTCGATAATGATGATTTATTCGCACAACTAACAGGAAATCCAGATACTGGTGGAACTTGGGTTGATAATGGCGATGGAACACATTCGTACACAGTTACTGCAGCTGCACCATGTACAACAGACGATGAAAGTATCGTAACCGTAACCGAGCAGGCACAACCAAATGCCGGAGGCGATGGAACATTGAATATCTGTCAAGGAGCAACTTTTGACAATGATGATCTATTTGGTCAGCTTACAGGTAATCCAGAAACAGGCGGAACATGGGCAGATAATGGAAATGGAACACATTCGTACACAGTTACTGCAGCTGCACCATGTACAACAGACGATGAAAGTATCGTAACCGTAACCGAGCAGGCACAACCAAATGCCGGAGGCGATGGAACATTGAATATCTGTCAAGGAGCAACTTTTGACAATGATGATCTATTTGGTCAGCTTACAGGTAATCCAGAAACAGGCGGAACATGGGCAGATAATGGAAATGGCACACATACTTATACGGTAGCAGCAATTGCGCCATGTACTATAGATGATGAAAGTACAGTAACCGTAACCGAGCAAGCGCAACCCAATGCGGGAATCGACGGAACATTGAATATATGTTCTGGAGATAGTTTTGACAATAATGATCTGTTCGCACAATTAACCGGTTCACCAGATACAGGTGGAACATGGGTTGATAATGGAAATGGCACACATACTTATACTGTAGCTGCAACTGCACCGTGTACAACAGATGATGAAAGTATCGTTACCGTAACAGAGCAAGCGCAACCCAATGCAGGAATTGACGGAACATTAAATATTTGCGAAGGTGATACTATTACCAATGCAGACCTTTTTGCACAACTATCAGGTTCTCCTGATGCTGGCGGAACATGGGCTGATAATGGGAATGACACGTTCTCTTATACAGTTTCGGGGATTGCACCTTGTGCGACTAATGACACTAGTATTGTCACTGTAGAATTTAATCAGACAGATGCTGATGGCAACGGAATCATAGATTGTAAAGAAACCATTATAGTGCTACCTATTATCACCATAGATGATGTTACAGTAGATAATATCGTTAATGAAACCGAAGCCCAGAATCCGGTTTCTATAACCGGAACAGTTTCGGGTGATTTTATAACGGGAGACATCGTTACTTTAATCATAAATGCCAATGATTACACCGGTCCTGTTAATGAAAATGGTTTTTTTGAAATATCGGTGCCTGGCACAGACTTAGAAGCAGATGTGGATAGTACTATTATTGCTTCGGTAACTACGCTAACTATTGAAGGAAACACAGGGTCAGCTTCTGATCAACATACTTACATTGTTGATACTGAACCGCCTCTAGTAGATAGTTTTGAAACTATGGATACGTTTCCAATTTTACTTGGTTTGGGGAGTCCTAATGAAATATTGAATATAACTGTTGAGGTAGGTGATACGGGCATAATTTTAGAATATATAATCAATACTGATATCAATGGAATATGGGAAATACATACCGATGTAGATGTACCAGAAAATAATTCTTTTCCTATAATTGATTCTGAAATAACATTATTTATAACAGCAGTTGATTTGGCTGGTAATGAAGGTAATGGTGAAGTGATTATCATTTTCGATAATGAAATCTTAAACAATGATAGTGATAATGATGGTTTGCCAGATGATGAAGAACTTTCTTTAGGTACAGATCCAAATAACCCCGATACGGATGGAGACGGAATCATGGACGGACAAGAAGTTGTAGATGAAACCAATCCGTTAGATCCATGTGATTCCATTGGAGGTACGCCGCCATCAGGAAGCGGATGTGATCTTTATGTGGAACTAGATTTAGTGAAACCTGGTGATATCATGAATGGTGGTTTTGAAATTATTAACATTGAACGGTTCCCTGAGAACATTGTAAAAATTTATAATAGATACGGAGTATTGGTTTGGGAGGTTGAAGGTTATGAAAATGATACCAAAGCATTTACAGGCATATCCGAAGGAAGAATAACGATTAATCAGAATGAAAAATTACCGTCTGGTACATATTACTATGATATTTATTATACCGACAAAGGAGAACAAAAAATGTTAACGGGTTACCTATACCTAATTCGATAAAGAATGAAGAAAATAACAAACATATTCTTTTTGAGTTTTATCGTAATGCTATGCGGTCAACAAATGGTATTAGGGCAGCAAGATGCGCAGTACACCCAATACATGTACAACACTTTTTCGGTGAACCCTGCTTATGCTGGATCTCGTGATGCCTTAAGTATTTCTGCATTGCACAGATCGCAATGGGTGGGTAGAGATGGAGCTCCAAATACACAAACTTTAAGTGTTCACGGGCCAACTTCGAATAAAGTAGGACTAGGTTTATCAATAGTGCATGATGAAATAGGGAACAATACCAACCAGAATACATATTTAGATGCTGCTTTTTCATATACTGTAGAAACTTCTGAAACAGATAAGTTGTCCTTTGGGGTAAAAGCTGGCGGACATTTATTAAATCTAGATTTTAACAACCTTCGAAATTACAGTGCAGGTGGTGTAGCCATAACCGATGCGGATCTATATAAAAAGTTTACGCCCAATTTTGGAGCGGGAATTTATTATCATAACGATAAGTTTTACACTGGTTTATCCATCCCCAACTTCTTGCAAACGGAGCATTTTGACAGTTCTGATGGCAACGAGAGCTTGGTCTCGGTAGATAGGGTTACTTGGTACTTAATTTCTGGTTATGTTTTTGACATGTCGCCATCATTAAAATTTAAACCGGCATTTTTATTAAAAGCAACATCTGGCGCACCTTTACAAGCAGATATATCGGCTAATTTTTTATTGAACGATAAATTTTCAATGGGTGCTGCTTACAGATGGGATGCTGCTTTAAGTGCATTGTTCGGATTTCAAATGACTCCTGAATTTATGCTAGGCTTGGCATATGATAGTGATATCTCTGAATTGGGTGGCACGAAATATAATAACGGCTCTTTCGAGGTGTTTCTTAGGTATGAGTTTTTGAAGAAAGATAAAATTGATTTAACCCCTAGATTCTTTTAAATATAAATAGCAATGAACTTTAAATCGTCTACGGTTTTTGTAATACTTCTTTTTATTTCTGCACTGTGTTCTGCACAGAAAGGGAACAAAAAAGCTGTAGCCGATAATTTTGAACATTATGCGTACATGGGCGATGGTTCAACGTATGAAGAATTGAGTAAAAAAGGAATGTCTGATGAAGATATTTGTAAAAACCTTGGTAATGAAGCTTATTTAAGGGCAAAGTATGATGAGGCTAGTTATTGGTATGCAAAGCTGTTAGAACTGAATAGTTCAACTACAGAACCAGACTATATGTATAGATATGCACAATCTTTAAAATCGATTAAAAATTATAAAGATTCTGAGATTTGGATGAAAAAATTCAAGAAGGCTAAAAAGAATGATGTGCGTGCTCAGAACTACAATAAAGATGAAGGTTATTTTGATGAATTAATGACTGCATCAAATGAATATACTATTGAAAACTTAGCTTCCGTAAATTCTAAAGAATCAGATTTTGCACCATCATTCTACAAAGAATTTTTAGTTTTCTCCACTGGCAGGGATTTAGAAACTACTGATCGTAGTTCTACTCCGTATTTAAATCTTTATAAAACAATACGTCCAGAGAAAGAACAATATAGTACGGCAACTGCATTTCCTAAAGAGTTGAAATCTGTCGCAAATGAATCTTCGACCACTTTTTCAAAAGATGGGAATACCATGTATTTTACACGAAATAATTATAAAAAGGGTTCTTTTACTAGAGATAAGAATGGTATTAGTAGGTTAAAAATTTACAGAAGTACGTTTACAGATGGAAAATGGGGAACTATCGAAGATCTACCTTTTAATAGCGACTTTTATTCCGTAGCGCATCCTACATTAAATAAGGAGGGAACAAAACTGTATTTTTCATCAGATATGCCTGGTACATTAGGTGCATCAGATATTTTTATGGTAGCTATTCATCCGGATGGTAGTTTTGGAACACCAGAGAATTTGGGGTCTAAAATCAATACCGAAAGTAAAGAGACTTTTCCGTTTATATCAGCATCTGGCGTACTGTATTTTGCATCTGACGGACACCCAGGTTTAGGTGGGTTGGATATGTTTTCAATCGACTTAAAAAATGAAGGTGCAGTTAAGAATTTGGGTAATCCGATCAATAGCCTTAACGATGACTTTTCAATGATTTTCGATGAAGAAACCAATTCAGGTTTTTTCGCTTCTAACCGGAGCGGAGGTGTTGGTAGCGATGATATTTATGCGCTGAAAACGATAGACTGTATGGTGACTATAAACGGTACCGCGGTAGATAAGGACACGGAGGAGCCTTTACCATTTGTTACTGTGAACGGTAAGAACACCTCAGGAGGTAATATAGGTGAGGCGATAACAGATGCCGAGGGTAACTATAGTATAGAAATTCCATGTCAAGAAAGTCAATATTCAATTGTTGCCAATCTTGACGGTTATGAAGAGGGTTCTATTTTTATGTTTACCACTCCCGATGAAAAGAATATAACAGATGCCCGTGTGGTATTGGAAGAGAGTAGTAAGGTTGCTGTAATTGGAGCAGATTTGGTAAAGGTTTTAAAGCTGGCTCCCATCTATTTTGATTTAAACAGTTCATACCTTCGTGATGATGCCTTTGAGAATTTAGATAAGGTAGTGGCTTACATGATCAAAAGACCTGAAGTAAAAGTGGAAATTGGGTCGCATACAGATAGTAGAGAAGAGGATGGTTACAACCTTTGGCTCTCTGATCGTAGAGCAAAAAGAACGGTTGCCTATATAATATCTGCAGGAATAGATGAAAGCAGAATAACAGGTAAAGGCTACGGAGAAACTGCACTAATTAATAAATGCGCAAACGGAGTCATTTGTTCTGATCGTGACCATCAATTAAACAGACGTTCAGAGTTTATATTGATAGAGTAAATCTTAATTAATATTCTTCGCTACTACTTCTATTTCTTTCACTACATGTAGCGGTTTACCGTAAGAAGTAAATCCGTTTAAAATAACCTCGTAAGTTCCTTCTACATCTGAAGTAAAAAATTCAAATTGATAATCGCTAGCTTCAATATTTAAAAGTGGGTTCCAGTATAATAATCTTCTGTAGTCTGGTATTCTATTGAACGAAGTGTCTTCTGTTTGATAGGTTTGTACAAAGTAATTCTTTTTGGCGACAGGTTTGGTAAATGGTAATACTAGGCTATTTTTAGCAGTATAAGTATCCAGAAAATCTTCATCAAAAGTTTCAATGGAAATGATACCTTGATATTCCTTTTGACCTAAGCGAAATTGATCTCTTGTCAAACTAATTTTTTCAATTTTACGGGCATCAAATGTTCTTATTTGCTCATGATGCGGTATGTAGACACCGTCAATTAAAACTATTGCGGGGAAAGCGTTGTATTCTTCGTCATAAGACTTAAAATCTTGTCCAATTCTAATGTAAGCTTCACTTGAATTTGCTTTTCTAAATCCAGCAAACTTTACCACTTCTACTAACGTCTCTTCAAGGGTAGGAAATCTTGTGTATTCATCAAGAATGATAACTTCTGGAATACCGCCGTTAAAAATATCTATTGGATTACTTTGTAAAATAGAATCTGGTTTGGCACTAAAGAATTGGTTTTCTATCTGGTTTAATACGCTTCTATTCGTTATATATTCCGCTTGTTCCTTTGATAACTTAAAATTTGAGAAAGATAAGTCTGTTAGGTCAATAGAACCAGGTGTTCCTTTTTCTATAGTATACGTTTGGCTTTGGTCTTCAACCTGTATTACTATCATTGGGTTTTTACGGTCTTTACGTATATAAGAATAGAAATTTCCGTTTTGGTCGGTTTTCGAAAACTTTAATAAAGATTCCTTCCCGGGTATGGAAATAACTACAGGGAGATTTTCGACTGGTATACCAGTCTCATTACTTTTTACGGTTCCATAAAGTAGTTCTCCACGTTGTTCCGGTAAAAAGATGCTATCGCCAATTGTTTGTTTAATCTCTTTGTTAGCATTAAAATATGCATTGCCATATGTAACGGAATTAAGAGAAGATGGGATGTCTATTTCTTCCTTTCTTTTTACTTTGATACTATAAAAACCGTGACCTAATGTCCCCTTATAATTTTTAATGCTAAGATTTACTTTTTCCCTAGGTTGATATGTAGATCTGTTAGTTCTGATTGTAATTGTTGATGAGTCTGAAACCGAAATAGCATCAGTTGAAATTGACGAGATAGCATCAGATTTATTTTCTAGAAGGGTAGACTGGTCTACCAAATACGGGTTAATGATAACAATATCATCTTTAAAAACTTGAGATAAACCTGCGTTTTTCATCCATTGGGTATAACCTAAAAGCTTGTACCTGCCCGATGGTATATCTGTAGACACAAAGAAATCACCATAGCCATGTCCTTTGCTCAACTTTACTTTATGTTCAAAAACAAAGTCCCTGGCTTCATTTACTAGTGCTACATACCCAATTGTACTTATTTTAGTAGGGTTATTGGTTTGTGCATTAAAGCAGTGAATTGAATAATACAAGTATTCGCCAGACAGTACCAATGGTCCGTTATGATCTACATATGCCTTCTCTTGAGGCACTTTTTTTAAATTCAAAAGGTCGCTACCATCTTTGATTACATATTGGGCGTGACCAAGATTGGCTATTAAAATGATTATTGCGGCAAGTATTTGTGTTGTTTTCATAAGTGCTATTTAATCTACCCAAAAATCAGGTTTTATATTATTTCCTAAAACTGTACAGTCTCCACATATTGTTGGAACAAAAATAAATGGACCAACGCAAATTGGGTTCGCATTGGGTACAAGGTTTTCTACATAATCGGAATAGTAAGTCACCGTTCCTATATCAATTCTTTCCAGTAATCCTTGGGGACAGGGATCCATGGGATTATTAAACAATTTAGCAGTCTTAAATCCGCAATTAAATGCATACGGTGGTGTTTCTTCCGGAAAAAAATTTTCGTAATTTAAGAAGATGCGCTGTTCTGTAACTCCAACTGCTTCTACATAACCATAAACATTTTCAACATTACCGTCTTTACGATGTACGTTTGCGTAAATGGCTCCTGGTTGTACTTGAGAAAATACATTATCTGATTGAGAAAATGCTTGGAGGGTTTTAAAAAAAGAATGTGCATTTGCAGATTGTACTTGCTGTTGTACTAAAATGCTATATCGTTGGGCTATTATGAAATTATCTTTAGTGATAAACCGTATATTATGTTTAGAAACATTGCCTTGGGTAATGCCTGCAATACTGATTAAATCTATAGTGTTGGAAGAAACGGTATTGTAACAAATTCGGTCTTCAACTGTTTTTTCTACCACTTCTAAACTATAATCTACTGTATCGTCAATACCATCGTAATCTGTTAGTTCAAATTCGAAATTTTGCCAATTGGGAGCAACAATTTTATAGGTTTCATCATAGGTATATTTAAAGTATTCCGCTGCACCTTCTAGGGATTCACTGTCTACATAAATAGCTATGCCTTCTTCTCCATTGTCATTTTCAGCTTTTTCGGCATATAAATTAGTTATCGTAGAAGTACCTAATACGGTTATAGGGTCAGATATATACCCTGTACCATTATTTGTATTGATATCTAAAGTATAGTTGGCATCCATTTCCATTGCGAATGGAGTATTGGATAGATAAATGCCATCTTCATCTTCAGTGAATGAATATACTTCTCCATTTTCCTTGAGTAAGGACACTGTAGCGCCAGTTTCCATTTTAATGCTATCTACAGGTCTGCTCCCTAATGGTAAATATGGACTGTAAATAGTATCTGTTTCTAAGTCTAAACGAACTTCACTCCTGCTTAAATAGACTTTTTGAGTAATGACTTCGTTGGTGAAAACTGCTTCTACTACTAATGCAGCTTCTGCTTCATTTTCATTTAGTGTTGCTATTTCAATTTCTTCCACACAGGCGCCAAAAGTTAGAACAACTAAGAGGGTCAATTTGCGATAATGTGAAAAACTATTTTTAAACATTTGTAATTATTATTCTGTCCAAAAATCTGGTTCAATATTGCTGCCTAGTGCCGTACAATCACCGCAAACCTTTGGTACAAAGATGTGTGGTCCACCACAGTCTACATCATTAACATTAGGCTTCACATAACTTATTAAATCAAGATCTATCTGTTGTATGACCGATTGCGGACAAGGATTAGGTCCTCTTGGACCACTAAAACAAAAAGAAACATGAGACTCTGGTGCGGTCAATTCCCTACAATTAAAAGGGTATGGTGGTAATTCTTCGTTCGGGTAAAAATCGGTGTAATTGAAAAAGAGCCTGTCTTTAGAAACGGATACCACATCAAAAAAACCGATTACGGTACCCTGAGTACCATCGTCTGATGAAAGGTTGCCCTCTAAAAAACCAGGTTGTATTTGAGAAAAAATATTCCCGGTTTGACTGAAGTTATTCAGTTGATCATAAAAACTAAATGACGCCGCGTTAGAAACCAATTGCACAACCTCAATACTATATCTGTGACTTATGATAAAATTTTCTTGGTCAATGAAGCGCACCATAAACTTTTTAATATTGTCACCTAAGTTACCCTGTTGAGCTTGTATGATAGTATTAGAAAGGTTGTTGCCATAACATACTTGCTGCTCTTCTTCTCTTTCTATAATTTCTAAGTCATAGGTAACCAATGGTAGCGCACAGGGCTCGTAATTAGTAAGCTTAAAAGCTTCAGGAGACCAATTTGGAGCTATTATTTTATAGGTTTCATCATAAGTGTATCTTAAGTTTTGAACGGTACCTGATTCTACGGTGTTATCTACGAATATGCCAATACCTTGTGCTCCAGATTCACTTGTCGTTTTTTCTGCGTAAAGATTTGAGATGGCTGATAAACCTTCAATTTGCATGTTGGTCGAGGAGTACCTTTTTCCATCTGATGTTATAATATTTAATTGATATGCATTGCCCATTTCTGCAGCAAATTCATTTTCGGATTCGTAAATACCAGGACTGGTTTCATTGAAAGAATAGGTAGTTCCATTATTGTTCTCAATGGAAACAGTGGCGTTAGATTCATAACGAACCAAATCTCTGTTAATATCACGTATAGGTGTGTATGGGTTGTAGATGGAATCAATTCCTAGGTCAACCAAAGTATCCATTCTACTTAAGGTTACCCTATGGTTTTTTAATTCATTGGTCAGAGTTGCCTCTACAATTAAAATTTTTTGCACATTTTCATTTGACGCTATGCCAAGGTCAACCTCTTCAATACAACTAATGAAGAATAATAAAGTCAATATTATAAAAAGATTATTTTTCATTTTTCAATCCAAAAGTTAGGAATTACATTATCACCAAATTTTCTACAATCAATACAGCCCAAGGGTTTTACTAAAAATGGAGCACGAGATAATTCTCCATTATCGTCAGGTTCCAAAAAATTTTCATTGTCGCCAATATACCCTATTTGACCTGCTATTATTCCTTCTATTAGAGGTGAATTTGATCCTCGGTCAACTATAATTTTTCCGTCAATTACAGTTGAGTGAAAGCCGTCAGGATAGAGTGCTGGTTCACGAATAACATCGCAAGAAATAATATAAGGGGGCAAAGGCTCATTAGGATAAAAATCTTCATAGTTAAAAAATATTCTTTTTTCACTATATGAGCTCAGTTCAAAGTAGCCAAATACAATTGCATTTTCAGAATTCTTAGCGCTTACATTTGATTCTAACATACCGGTCTGGACATTGCTGAAAATGCTTTCTGAACTTGAAAAATCTTCTAATGAACTAAAGAATGATGCAGCATTGATGTCATGATGATACTGTTTAACTAGAATACTGTACCGATGTGATATGGCATAATTATCACTACCGATAAATCTAACTTCAAAATTCTCTAAATCATTTGTAGTTAAATTACTGGTTGAAGTAATTATTAAATTATTGGATTTATTGGTGCCAAAGCAGATATCAGCTGGTTCATTCCTTGAAGTTACTGTAACTTCCCAACCATCGTCATCTTCACAAAAGAAATCATAATCAACTTGATCCCAAATAAACGGATTGTAATCCGGTGGGATTATTTTATAGGTCTCTTCATATTCATATCTAAAATAATTTGCTGAAGAAGAATTATTTGAATTACTCACCGTAATTGAAATTCCGTCATTTTCAGAATTATTAAACTTACGTTGCGTCTTAAGTTCTGTTAATTCAATTCTAGAAGGTAAAGTAGTTTTATTTGAATGATAAATAACATTATCAGCGGTTGTAATCTGTAGCATGTATGCTCTACCCTGTTCTAAACTAATAGCTGCTATTGTACTGTAGTTTCCAGGTTCATTTTCAATGAAATCTATAGACCCTCCCAAATCATCAATTATATTCACTTGTGCCCCAATTTCTGGAGTTGGTTCAATTTCATCAAATGAGAAAGTTCTTGTCAATAGAATGGTTTGCGGTTTATTTTCATCTGTTATTCTGGCATCGACAACTAATGCTCCATCTAAAACTTCTGTGATGTTTTCAGGTTCGAATTCTTCAACACAACCACTTATTTGTAGTGATGTATAAATTATGAAAACCCATTTTAGTTCTTTTTTCATTTTAAGCAATTTTTAAAACTTAAAATTATAGGTGATAGAGGGTATAGGAATAGAGAAAATTGAACTCTGTAATGCCTTGACTTCACCATCATCTGTCACGAAAAACACCGAATACGGATTGTTTCTACCTAATACATTGTAAACAGATATAGTAACAAAACTATGCGCTAACTTATTCTTCTTATGATTTCCTTCAATATTAAGACCTAGATCTAAACGGTAGAAATCTGGTATTCTAAATTCATTTCTATCACTAAAAGCAACAAAATCTGCATTATTAAATCTAAATGTACCTACAGGGTAGGTAATAGGTCTACCTGTTTGGTAAACGAAGTTTGCAGAAATACTATATCGTTTTGTGAAACGGTAATTGGTAATGACACTTACATCATGGGGCTTATCGAAATTGGAAGGGAAGAACTCACCGTTATTTATGCGTTCTTCACTGAATTCACTGTCAAATCGATATAAAGACCTGGAATAAGTATAACTAAGCCATCCGTTTAAATTACCGCTTTTCTTCTTTAACAGAAATTCTACGCCGTATGCCTTTCCATCACCCTGTAATATCTGTGTTTCTACATTTTCATTTAAGAAGAGGTTGGCGCCAGTTTTAAAATCAAGTACATTTTCCATCTTCTTGTAATACCCTTCAATACTTAATTCATACTCGTTTTCTTTAAAGTTTTTATAAAACCCTAAAGAAGCTTGGTAACCCTTTTGTGCTTCAATGTTTAGATCAGATAGTTTCCAAGTATCTATGGGTGAAACGGTGGTATTGTTAGAAAGCGTATGTAAAAATTGGTACGAATTATTAAGACTTGCCTTCACCGAAAAATCAGGAGTAAATAAATATCTAGCGGAAACCCTAGCTTCTGGTCCACCATAGGTTTTTATATTTTCATTACTTGAATAGGTTATGGTATCTTGAACCGTAGACTCGTTCTTTGGCATGCCTTCTTCATAGGTTCTTTGTGTAGCTTCGCCTAAGGAAGCAAAGAATGCATAGCGTACGCCTAAATTGACCGAAAGCTTATCGTTTAAAGTAATTTCATCACCAATAAAGATAGCTCCTTCAACAGCTTGTTCTTCGTCTATTAGTAATGTACTAATATCAGAGTCTTCGCCGTCAGGTTTTATGCTTCCAGGATTGACAGAGTAATATTTTGCAGATGCTCCATAATCAAGTGTATGCATATCATTTAACGAGGTACGTATCTTGTATTTTAATTCAGTTTCGTTGATGCTATAATCTAAATTGAAATCTGTATTGGTTTCTCCGTCAAAATCAATTCCAAAGCCATAATTGCTATTATCAACAATTAAAGCGCTATTGGTCTTTTCGTTCATTCTATGATCCCAACGTACGGAAAATAGACGGTTATCATAATTATATAATGAATCTGAGGTAATGCTAAAAGCATCTCTACTGTAATAAGCAGTAGCTTTTACCTCATTTTTCTCATTTATTTTATTGTGATACTTTAGAATACCGTCAAAAAAAGAGGCATTACTATTACTTAAAGCTTCGTCATCTAAGGATCTTAAAATCCAATCTGCATAAGCACCTCTACCACCAACAACAAGCGAAGATTTTTCTTTTTCTAGCGGAATTTCTAATGCTAAGTTTGCTGTAACAGGTCCAATTGACCCTTCGCCTGAAAATTTTTCAACATTTCCATTTTTAGTTCTTATATCAAAAACCGAGGATATTCTTCCACCAAACTCAACGGGTATAGCTCCTTTATAAATGTCTACACCTTTTGTTGTAAACGGATTCAGTGCTTGAAAGATTCCGAAAAAGTGCTGTGGATTGTAAATAACAGCATCGTCTAACAAAACTAAATTTTGGTCTGTTTTACCACCACGAACATTTAAGCCCATTGCACCTTCACCAGCAGATGAAATACCTGGTAATGCCTTGGCAACAGATAAAATATCGCGTTCTCCTAATACTAACGGAATGTTTTTAGATTCCTCAGAATCTATTTGTTCACTTCCTGTAATAGATTCTTCAACATTTTTAAATGCATCTGCTTCTACAACAACTTCGTCTAATTGTTGTAGGCCCTCCTCCATCAATAAATCTAAACTACCATTATTGAACATGATTACTTCGCGGTCTGTAGCTGCAATACCCATGGCACGTAAACTTAGCTCATTATATCCTGCAGGTAATTCTAGTTTATAGTTCCCAGTGACATCGGTTACGGTAATTTGGTTGGTTCCTTTTACACGTATTGCCAAATCCTGAATTGGATCTCCAGTTTTAGAATTTATAGCCTTGCCGCTAAGAAGGTATGTTTCTTGTAGATTATTAGGATCACTTTTGCCTACTTTGGCAATATTATATTCTTGTTTATTTTGGTTTGTGGTGTTGTAAAAAGTGGGTGGTGGAATATTTGTTTTTTGTTCAATGACGACATTTTCTTGCTCTGTTTCTTCTAGTCCAAAGAAGCTATTTGGTAATTCATCATAAACAATGGTATTTTCTAACAGAACTATTCGATTGCTAGTTTTTTCGATATAAAAATTTAATGAAGTGTTTTCGAAAATTGATTGTAAAGCACTATTGATATTTTCATTGTCAAAGGTTTTAGTAATAATAACTCCGCTAATCCATGATTCAATGAAAAAGAACTCAAAATCTGTTTGTTTTTCAATATCAATAAGTACCTCTTCTAACGGTATTGCCGCATATTGACCATTAATTGTTGGCAATTCTTGAGAATAGGTATTTGAAATTCCAATGATAAACAAAAGGAATAATAAAAGATTATTATGAAGTTTAATTGTATTTGAGAACGAAATATTTGCAATAATTGATAGCAATAGACAATTATCTTTTTGTTGTGAGGTCATGGTGGTTGGTTGGATTTCTACAAGGTATGAAAAAGAATAATATAACAAAATGTGATTTTTAGAATAATTACACCGATTATTTAAATAATTAAAAATAAGAAGTTGATTTTTTACGAATATGATGACCTATGTCTAAGTCATTTGTTAAAAGCATTTTATAATTTAAACATCGGTAATAATTATTTAACTAATTCTCATGGCGTAGACTTTCAAAATTAGTAATGGCAGCAATATTTTTATAGATTACTTTTTTACTCGTCATACTCTCATTTCATTATATATCAGTATTTTATTACTATTTTTAACTTAATTACTTGTTAAAATTAAAAAATTGAGTCAATACCCTAATAATACCCAGCTTTTGGAAAAGCATCACCAAATATTTATTGAACAAACTCCAACAGCAATAGCTATGTTAGATACCAACATGGTCTATTTAGCAGCGTCCAAGCAATGGGTTCAAGATTTTAAACTAGAAAAAGAAACTATAATTGGAAGGTCTCATTATGATATTTTCCCAGAAATAGGTGATGATTGGAAAGCTAAGCATCAACAATGTTTACAAGGTGCAATAGATATATGTGATGAAGCACCTTTTTATCGTAAAGATGGGTCCATTCAATGGATTTATTGGGATGTAAGACCATGGTATAATGCTGAAGGAGAAATTGGCGGACTCTTAATGCATACTGGTGATATTACAGAGCAGAAAGAGAAAGAGTTAAAGGAAAAAAAATTCAATACCATATTAAGAGATACCAGCGAAATTGCACGAATAGGTACGTGGGAAATTGATCTTGTACAAGAAAAAGTAATCTGGAGTAGTATGGTGTATGAAATTCATGAGGTTCCTCTGGATTACGAGCCGACAATCGCTTCTGGATTGGATTTCTTTGAAGATGAAGAAAGTCGTAATCGTGTTTTAAAGTCACTAAAAGAAGCTCAAGAAATAGGTACTCCCGTTAATTTAAATCTAAATCTAAAGACAGCTAAGGGTAATTATAGATGGGTCAAAGTTATTGGAAAAGTCGAACAGATTAATGGCGAATCCACGAAAATTTATGGTATAACTCAAGATATAACGTCTTCAAAAAATTCAGAACAGCTCTTAAATGTTGCATATGCAGAGTTGGAAGCTATTTTCAATTCAAATTCTATGGCAGTTATTACTACGGATAAAGACGGAGTAATTAATCGTTTTAATAGTGGTGCTGAAAAATTACTTGGTTATTCTGCAAAGGAAATGATTGGGATTAATAAACCGGAAATTTATCTATTTGAAGAAGAATTGAATGTCTTTAAAAAAGACATGGAACTTGAATTTAAGGGAGATTCTAGTGATGCTAATTTTAACTATCGAAACGAGAAAATTTATAATACCAGACAATGGACCTTTAAAAGAAAAGACGAAACAACTTTCTCAGGGCTAAAATCTTTAACAGCCATTCAAAATAAAGATGGATTTAATGACGGTTTTATAGCAGTTATCACAGATATCTCTAAAATCAAGGAGGTTAAAGATGAATTGCGTAAAAAGAATGAGTTATTGAATTTTGCTGAGCAGATTACGATGATGGGGAACTGGAAGTGGAATGTAATAACAAACGAAGTAAAATGGTCCACTAATCTTTATTCGATTTTTGATTTTGACAGTGAACAATCCGATCTTAATTATGATACTTATTTCAATTTTGTTCATCCAGACGATAAAGAAATGGTTAGTAAACATGTGGAAACAGCAATTGAATTTAAGAAGTTTGAAAACCTCTTGCATCGTATTATGCTAAAAGATGGTACTGTGAAGACCATTAAGCTTATGAGCGAGATCTTTACGAACCATAAAGGTGAAGTTGTTGAACTATTCGGTACATGTCAAGACGTTACCGAATCTAAAAAAGAGGAGCAAAAGCTAATCAAAGCTAAAGAAGCACTAGAAATTGTTGCACAAAAATTATCATATCAAAACAAGCAACTCGCAGATTTTACGCATATTACTTCACATAATTTGAGAGCTCCCGTTGCTAATTTAAACTCGTTAATGGAAATTTATAAGCTTTCAGATGATGATAAAGAACGTCTAGATATATTCAGTAAATTCGATACCGTAATAGATCGCCTTACACTAACATTGAATACATTGATAGAGGCATTAAAAACCAAAATCAGTGATGCTCAAGAAGAATTGGAAAGTGTAGATTTAAATGATATTTTTGAAGATACGACGCAAATATTAAGTGGTTCAATTCTAACTTCAGGTGCTGTTATAAAAGGAGATTTTACAGAACTGTCAACTATTACCTATAATAGAATATATATGGATAGCATTTTCCTGAATTTAATTGGGAATGCCATAAAATATAGGGCAAAAGACAGGGTGCCAGAAATAATAGTAAAATCTAAGATTAAGAATGGTAGAAATATCATTACATTTAAAGACAACGGCTTGGGTATTGATCTTGAAAGACACGGTCATAAATTATTTGGACTTAATAAGGTTTTTCACAGACACCCAGATGCAAAAGGTGTTGGTTTATTTTTAACAAAAACTCAAGTAGAAGCTATGGGTGGTACTATTACCGCCACAAGTGAAGTCAATGTTGGCACAACTTTTACAATAATATTTTAATTAAGTTTACTATGAATAATGTTTTAAAAACATGTATTGTTGATGATGATTCAATTTACCGTTTTACAATGGTAAAAACACTAGAATCAACGAAACTGCCTATGGAAATCATGGCATTTTCAGATGGTGAAGAGGCAATAGATTTTATGCTTGATAATCTTGATCAAGATTCTGTTTTTCCTGATGTTATTTTCTTAGATATTGATATGCCGGTTATGGACGGATTTCAGTTCATGGAAGAATACATAAAAATTAAACCTAGAGTAGGTAAGAAAATCACTATTTATATGGTATCCTCTTCATTGGATCCTGTAGATATAGAAAGGGCAAAGAAAATAAGTGCAATTTCAGATTACATTGTTAAACCAATTGGTTTAAATAGATTAAAAGCCATTATTGAAGATTTGTTAGAAGATCGAAAAGATTAAATCATAAAGAGGTGAGTTATTGTTTTTAGGTTATTATACTATTGAATCGAGTTAAGCTAAACAGTTTAACCCTAGTATTTTTGACTAAACCTAAAAATTTAAAAAATGTCTTTACTCACAATAATTCTAAATATTTTATTACCACCATTAGCTGTTTTTCTTAAACATGGTATTGGTACAACATTGTTAGTTAGTATACTATTGACTATGTTGGCTTGGTTGCCAGGGGTAATTCATGCTTTTGTTGTAAATCAAGAATAGCTCTTAACAAATATTATCTTGTCTTTTACTCGTTTTAGTAAGACAAGTAAACCGCACTAAACGTTAATATAAGATGATGGTTAGTGCGGTTTCTTTTTATAGCTAAACTTCTATATTTGAAAATCAGTTTCTTATTAACATTAATTATGACAGCCAAACTACTTAGCAATTCTTTTATATAATAACTTTGGCGCGTTAGGTATAACTATCTCATTCGACTGTTATTTATTAAAAATCAATAAGTGTTTTATAGATATTTATCATCCATTTTTAATTTTATCATTTATAATATGAATAAATTTTTAAGTATTGTTTTCGGAGTTGTTTTTTTATCGATTGTTGGTTGTAAAGATGTTGATAAACGTGGCAATAGTGAAGGGAAAAGTGAGCAAGCTACGCAAGAGTTAGATAAGGAAAGCGCAGATGCAATAGTACAAAATGCTATCAAAGCGCATGGCGGAAGTCTATATGATAGTGCTAATTATGAATTTGTATTTAGAGATAAATTATACATGTTTAATAATGCTGACGGATCTGCTTATCGGCTTAATTTTAAAGATAGTCTAGGCAATAGAATTGAAGATAATTTTAAAAATGGTTCATTTAGTAGAACTATTAATGACAAAATAGTTGATCTCTCTGAAAAGGATATTTCAATACATAGTAATGCTTTAAATTCGGTTATCTATTTTGCTACATTACCACATAAACTAAAAGATAAGGCAGTACATAAAGAAAATGTTGGTGAAACTGTTATTAAGGGTGAAGATTATGATGTTATAAGGGTCACTTTCGGTAAAGAAGGTGGTGGTAAAGACCACGACGATATTTTTATGTATTGGGTAAATAAAAAATCGAACTACATAAATTATCTAGCATACAGCTATAGCACAAATGACGGTGGTGTACGTTTTAGAAGTGCTTATAACCCGAGAACTATTGATGGTATTCGTTTTCAAGATTACATAAATTGGGAAGCTCCTATTGGTACTCCTTTAAAAGAACTTCCTGCCCTTTTCGAAAAAGATGAGTTGAAAGAGTTATCTAGAATAGAAACAGAAGATGTTCGTAACTTAAATGCAGAACATATAGAATAGGGTCATTCTAGAACACAATTTACTTATCGTATCTTTGAAAGACTGTGTTTGATTCTTTTTCAACGCACATTAAACAAACTTGTTTTTTAATTAAACTCCGTCTTGTATGAAGGGTAAGACCTTATTTGAAAATTTCAATCCCGTTTCTGAAAAAGAATGGAAACAGAAAATTCAATATGATTTAAAGGGGAAAGATTATAACGAAGAAGTGGTATGGAATTCTCCTGAAGGTATTAAAGTAAAACCTTTTTACCATGCAGAAGATTTAGAGCACATAACAGTTACCTCTTCTCATATTACTTCTTGGAATATTGGACAGGCAATCTACTCAGGTAATGCCATAATGGCTAATGAAAAGGCACTGAAATATATAGCAAAAGGAGCTGAAGCTATTCGGTTTGTTATTCCTACTGATGTAGTAGATGGGGCTACTCTTTTGAACAATATTGACTTAAATGCTGTCAATGTCTATTTTGATATGCAATTTTTGTCTAAAGATTACATTACTAAAACGCTAGATAAGGTTACTGATTCTAAAAAGATTCATTTTCAAATTGATCCTATTGGTCATTTGGCAAAATCAGGGAACTGGTATGAATCTATGCCTTCAGATATTAATCTAGTTAATGATCTGGCAGCACTTAATATTGACAATTTATTGAGTGTAGATGTATCTCTTTACCAAAATGCTGGTGCAGATATGGTGCAACAATTGGCAGATGCCTTATCTCATGCCAATGAATATTTAAATATTTTACAAGAGCGCGGAAATCTCGCTAAACTTAAGAGCGTAGATTTTAAGGTAGCTGTAGGGGGTAATTATTTCTTTGAAATTGCGAAGATAAAAGCGTTGCGTAATCTTTGGAACGTTCTTGCCCAAGCATATGATATTGCTGTTCCATGTCACATTATTACACAGCCTTCTAGACGAAATAAAACAATTTACGATTATAATGTAAACTTGCTTAGAACTACTACCGAATGCATGTCTGCGGTACTAGGCGGGTCTGATGCTGTATTTAATTTAAATTATAATTCAGAATATAAAAAAGATAATGACTTTGCAGAACGTATAGCTTTTAATCAGCTTATTTTATTGAAAGAAGAAAGCTATTTTGATAAAGTGGAAAATCCGGCAGAAGGCAGTTATTATATTGAAACCATAAGCGCGCAATTAGCTGAGAAAGCATTGATTTTGTTTAAGGCAATTGAAAAGGATGGCGGATTCTTAAAACAACTAAAAAATCATACGATTCAGAATAGAATTGCTGATAGTGCTCAAAAGCAACAAGAGAAATTCAATACTAAGAAAACAGTTTTGGTAGGTTCTAATGCGTATCAAAATGAGAATGATAAAATGGCGCAGGAAATAGAACTGTATCCGTTCGTAAAAAAGAATCCTCGAAAAACATTGATTACTCCGATTATCGAAAAACGATTGGCAGAAGAACTAGAGCAAAACCGTTTATCTCATGAGTAGAAAAGATTTGCAACATATTCAATTGAATGATTCGGTATTACCTGATAATATTCAGAAGAATGGTACTTTAGAAACAGAAGAATCAACATTTACTACGGCAGAAACAATTTCATTAAAAAAGAAATATGCTAAAGAGGATATAGCTGATATAGAGCATTTAAATTTTGCTGCAGGTATACCACCATTTCTACGTGGACCATATTCCACCATGTATGTATTGCGCCCATGGACTATTAGACAGTATGCTGGGTTTTCAACTGCTAAAGAAAGTAATGAGTTTTATAGAAAGAATTTAAAAGCAGGTCAGAAGGGATTATCGGTCGCCTTTGATTTACCTACCCACAGAGGTTATGATAGTGATCATGAAAGAGTAGTGGGCGATGTAGGTAAAGCAGGTGTTGCCATAGATAGTGTTGAAGATATGAAAATACTCTTTGATGGTATTCCCCTAAACGAAATGTCTGTTTCTATGACCATGAATGGTGCGGTATTGCCAATAATGGCATTTTATATCGTGGCAGCAGAAGAACAAGGTGTTTCGTTAGATAAGTTAGCAGGTACTATACAGAATGATATTCTTAAGGAATTTATGGTGCGGAACACCTATATCTACCCGCCGAAACCATCTATGCAATTAGTTGCAGATATATTTGAGTACACCAGTAAATACATGCCTAAATTTAATAGTATTAGTATTTCTGGGTATCATATGCACGAAGCTGGAGCCCCGGCACATTTAGAGTTGGCGTATACACTTTCTGACGGATTAGAATATATTAGAACAGGAATAAAAGCGGGATTACAGATTGATGATTTTGCACCGCGACTTTCCTTTTTCTGGGGAATAGGCATGAATCACTTTATGGAGATTGCTAAAATGCGGGCAGCAAGAATGCTTTGGGCAAAAGTGGTGAAAGAATTTAATCCGAAGAACGAAAAATCGTTAATGCTAAGAACGCATTGCCAAACTAGTGGTTGGAGTCTTACGGAGCAAGATCCATTTAACAATGTAGCAAGAACGACTATAGAAGCCTCTGCCGCTGTTTTTGGCGGTACGCAAAGCCTACATACAAATGCTTTAGATGAGGCAATAGCGTTGCCTACAGATTTCTCTGCGCGTATTGCTAGAGAAACTCAGATATATCTTCAACAAGAAACGAATATTACCAAGACCGTAGACCCATGGGCAGGTAGTTATTATGTAGAGAAACTTACGGATGAGTTGGTGCATAAGGCTTGGGAATTAATGGAAGAGGTTGAGAATCTTGGTGGTATGACCAAGGCGATTGAAACTGGTTTTCCTAAAACTAGAATTGAAGAAGCTGCCGCTAGAAAACAGGCTCGAATAGATAGTCAGCAAGATGTAATTGTGGGCGTCAATAAATATCAATTGACAGAAGAAGATGAACTTCAAATTTTAGAAGTTGATAATAAAGAAGTTCGTAGACAGCAATTACAGCGATTAGATGAAATAAAGAAAAGTAGAAATACAGCTGTGGTTCATGAAAAATTGAAAGCACTGACCATAGCGGCTAAAAGTAAACTTGAAGATGGCGATTCGCAAGAAAATTTATTAGCTTTAGCTGTAGATGCCGCAAGAGAAAGAGCCACTTTAGGCGAAATAAGTAGTGCTCTTGAAGAAGCATTTGGTAGACATAAGGCAATTATAAATTCATTTACAGGTGTGTATTCAAGAGAAATTAAAGATGATTCAAGTTTTAAAAGAGCACAAGAACTAGCTGATCAATTTGCAGAAAAAGATGGTCGTAGACCACGTATTATGGTCGCCAAAATGGGGCAAGATGGTCATGATCGTGGAGCAAAAGTTGTGGCTACAGGGTATGCCGATTTAGGATTTGATGTAGATATAGGTCCGCTTTTTCAAACTCCGAAAGAAACGGCTAAGCAGGCGGTAGAAAATGATGTGCACATATTAGGAATTTCATCGCTCGCTGGCGGACATAAAACTTTAGTGCCAGAGGTGGTAAAGGAGCTTAAAAGCTATGGTCGCGAAGATATTATGGTTATTGTTGGCGGTGTAATACCTAAACAAGATTATGATTTTCTAAAAGAAGCTGGTGCTACTGCCGTATTTGGACCAGGTACCAAAATTAGTGATGCAGCTATACAATTGTTAGAATTACTTTTAGAGTAAAAACTGATATTAAATCAAATAAAAAATGCCGAGCAATTCAATTGCTCGGCATTTTTTATATTAATCGTAGTAGTTACGCAGTGGCAACCTCTACATTACTTTCTTTATTCTTTAACCAGAAGTATAGAATGGTAAATAGAACTATTAAGATAGCAGGAAACAAAACCATGGTGCCTAAAGTTTCTTGACCTGAAATCAACTCTAATTCATCACCTGTAAATCCTTGTGCTTCAGCCGTTGCTCTGTCAGCATCGATCCATCCACCAATAATAGGTTGAAAGATAGAAGATGAGAACATACCTATTGCACCTATGATAGACATGCCCAAAGCACCTGTTTTAGGAGTTTTTGTTGCGGCTAATCCAATCATGTTTGGCCAGAAGTAAGCAACACCAAGTGCAAATATTACAGCAGCAACATAAGCCATAGCTCCTGTTTGTGTGCTAAATAAATAGATACCTAAAGTTGCTAAAATCGCAGAACCTAATAGAACTCCCGTTTGGTTAAATTTTGCAACCATGCTTCCTCCAAAGAAACGTGCTACAGCCATTAACCCTGCAGTTAAGGCTAAAATTAAAGTTGGCTCAGCTCCACTTTTAGAAAGAATAAGACCAACCCATTGGTTTGGTCCAAATTCTGAAATTGCAGTAAGTGCCATACATATTCCTATAAATAAGAATAGGGGAGTAAACATTCCTTTTAAGTTTCCGCTAATAGTAGCAGCTTCTTCAATTTTTGCTTTAGGCCAAGTTTGACCATAAAACAAAAATGCATAAATAACAGCTGGTATTAATAACAACCATACTTGGCTTTGACCAATGATACCGAAATCTGTCATAAAACCAGATAGCAAGCTACCTACAGCTATACCGCCAGGAAACCACATGTGAAACCTATTTAGCATCGTACTCATTCTATTACCTTTATACGCATCTGCAATCATTGGGTTACAAGCAGCTTCTGTACACCCATTACCAAGACCTATTAATAAGTTTGCTATTAAAAGCCCCATATAACTACCTGAAAAAATCAAGAGTAAAATACCAACGGCATGTGCGAAAAATGCAAATTGCATAATTACTTTTCCTCCTACTTTATGATAAATTAAGCCACCGATTACCATTGCAATTGGGAAACCTAAAAACCACATAGAGGTTATTAGTCCAGCTTGACTGGCGCTTAATTCTAATTCGGTTTTTAATTGGTCTAGTATACCTGCTGCAATAGCAAAAGAGAATGCCGTGGTAATTAATGCGAAACAGCTGGCATAAAAGAGCCTATTTGCATTTACTTTAGAAGTTGAGTTAGAACTGTCCATATTTAAATTGATTTAGTTGTTGTTTTGCATAATTTGCTAAACTAATAAAAATGAAATAATATCGGTGCTTTTTTAGTAAAATGATACCTTAAGTACGACAGAAAGCACAAAAAATAGTATTTACATAATTTTTACTGTTTTTTATGCAATACATTTTATATCGATTTTAGGGGTATTGTGTTGATAATGAAGTATTAGGTAACTTGTAGTCTAAATAATCACCTTTAATTTGAAAAATATGAAATACTGTGTTTTAATGCTTTTAGCCACTTTTGTACTGAGTTGTGGAGATATAGATAGGGCTGTGAGTGAAGAAAATGAAACCACGAGTGCTAAAGTGGATACTAATTACAACCCAGAAGCTGTTTTAGATAGTTTAGGGATTGTATTACGCGATCAAGGTACACCAGTTGCAAATTATGTGCATGCGGTAAGAACAGGCAATCTGATGTTTTTAGCGGGTAAGGGTCCAAAACAGGCTAATGGTGAAAATATTATTGGAAAATTAGGCGATAGCTTAACTATAGATCAAGGTTATCAAGCTGCTCGTGAGGTTGGTATTAATCAGTTGTCGGTTTTAAAAGCTGAACTTGGTGATCTTAATAAAGTGAAAAGAATTGTTAGTGTGCATGGTATGGTTAATGCCTCACCAGATTTTAAAGATCACTCTAAAGTAATTAATGGCTATTCAGATTTAATTGTTGCTGTTTTTGGGGATAAAGGAAAACATGCACGCGCTGCCGTAGGAATGGGTTCTTTACCTGGTAATATGGCAGTTGAGGTTGAGATGGTTGTTGAGGTTTATGAATAAACTTTTTTTCTGGTATACAGTGATGACTAATGTATCTAAGTACAACTGACCTTTGCTAATCTAATTCTTGTTCTCACTAAAAATAAATACTACCAAAAAGGCTACAATTAAACAAATTGCGAAAAACCCGAAAAGATTAATATAGTTAGACATAAGTAGGAATTTTCAGCTAAACTATAAAAAGTATAACAGGGCTATAGTGTTCTTTTGGTATTTTCGATGAATGGTAGCGTTTTTATAGTTCTATATTGATTACCTATTAATACACACCTTTATTAGTGGGTGTTTTGGGGAATGAAAACCTGTTTTTTGGTTATAACCCCATCACTATTCTTTTGCTCCAAATCTCATACATAGGTTCTCCTTTGCTGTTTTTACCTGTATGGTGCCAGTCATCACCTTCAAGTTTGTAATTAAATTCTAATTGTGCACCAACTCTAGAATTGTCTTTAGAGAAGAATTCTATTTGTTCTTTATATATCCCATTTTCGGCTGAGTAGGTACCGCCGCCAGTTCCTGAAAATTTAAAAGACTCTGTATCGTAGGCTATCCACTGAAAGGTATTGTCCATTAAAAGTTTTAAGGTTTTTCTTGTGTTTTCTTCACCTCTTCTTTTTTGACCGGTATCTGGTCCTCTAGTTGCAAAAAGCCAAGCACCATCTAAATCTTGAGTTGCAGGAAAAATAGGTGCTAAAGTTAGCTGTTGAAACCAATTCATTTTAAGCTTCTCGCCATCCATCTCAATAGGAATAGAAAGTTGCCTTAGGGCATCATTTTCGAAGTCAGAATTAAATTCTAAAAGAACCACTAAAAGGGTGTTCGATGATGTGTTTTCAATTTGAATAAATCCTCCTACAGTTTTTATGAATTTTGCAGGTTCAATTTCATATTCATTATAAATAAAAAAGTCATCATTTATCTTCACTTGATGCACGGTTTTTAAGCCATTATTTTCAATAGTATCTGTGTAAATTCCGGGTGGAATTTGACCATAAATCACCAAGTTGATGGCAAAGAACAAAAAAACAGAAATGTATTTACTTTTTGTATGGATTTTTTTCATTTTTTCATTTTTTAAACGTGTATTTTAAAGTATTAAAAATAAGATAGTTATAGATTTTTTGGATGAAAATTTTAAAAAATATGTCGCTGGTCGTAAAAAAAATAAAAAACCTTGTTTTTTCAATTTTTTTGATTTCATTTGTCCTGTTCTAATACACTGCTTTGTGTAGTAGAGATTTCAAGCTTTTAGCTGAACATTATGTATCGTTTTTCTATGTTCGGGTTTGAGGGAAATTGGAAGTGTTTCCCACAAATGGCTTATCAGATAGGTTGCCGATTAATTAAGCAAACTTCCAACACATTTTCTGCAATTATGCAAAGTCAGCATGATTACTTTTTTATACCTACTACTCAGAAGCAAATTCTAGTGTGATTTCTCACCTAATAAAGTTACGTTTTCTTAACTTTAAGTCTATAGACTAGTTGCTATATTTATCATAATCATATTTTATCATTATTTAATATTCAATTTCATGAATACCAAATACATTGATCTTATAGATCAAACTTACTATTTTCCACAAGAAGAGTTTAATTTAGATGGCGAACACCTACAGTTTCACGGCATACCTTTAAACGAGCTTGTTGAGCAATACGGTAGCCCATTAAAATTCACCTATTTACCGAAGATTTCTGAGAATATTCTGAGAGCCAAAAACTGGTTTGCAAATGCCATAGAGAAGAATAACTATAAAGGTAAATATCATTATTGTTATTGTACTAAAAGTTCGCATTTTCAACATGTAATGCATGAAGCGCTTAAGAACGAGATTCATATGGAAACCTCTTCTGCTTTTGATATCAATATTATAGAAAAGCTTAAGAAAGATGGTAAATTAACTGATCAAACGTATGTAATCTGTAATGGATTCAAGCGCGAAAAATACATTGATAATATTGCTCGTTTAATCAATAACGGTCACCAAAACTGTGTGCCTATTATCGATAATTACGAAGAAATAGATTTATTATCAGATGCTATTAACGATACTTTTAAAGTAGGTATTCGTATAGCATCAGAAGAAGAGCCAAAATTCGAGTTCTATACTTCTCGTTTAGGTATTGGCTACAAAAACATTGTTCCGTTTTATGAAAACCAAATAAAAGATAATGATAAGGTAGAGCTGAAGATGCTTCACTTTTTTATCAATACCGGTATTCGTGACAATGCGTATTATTGGAACGAGCTTGTAAAATGCTTAAAAGTATATGTTCGTTTAAAGAAAATGTGCCCATCATTAGATAGTTTGAACATTGGTGGCGGTTTTCCAATTAAAAACTCATTGGCTTTCGAGTACGATTACCAATACATGATTAATGAGATTTTAAACCAGATCAATATAACTTGTTCAGAGGCAGATGTTCCAGTGCCTCACATTTTTACTGAATTCGGTAGTTTCACCGTAGGTGAAAGTGGTGGTGCCATTTATGAGATTTTATACCAGAAGCAGCAGAACGATCGTGAGAAATGGAATATGATAGATTCATCTTTCATAACCACATTACCGGATACTTGGGCAATCAATAAAAGATTTATCATGTTGCCTATTAATCGTTGGAACGATGAATATGAGCGTGTATTGTTAGGCGGATTGACTTGTGATAGCGATGATTACTATAATAGCGAGCAAAATATGAACGCTATTTATTTACCAAAATATAAGAGAGAGAAACCATTGTATATCGGCTTTTTTAACACAGGTGCTTATCAAGAGTCTATTGGCGGGTATGGCGGTTTACAACACTGTTTAATTCCGCAACCAAAGCATATATTGATTGATAAAGATGAAAACGGTAATTTTACTTATAAGCAATTTAGAGCTCAGCAAAAGGCAGAAGACCTACTAGATATTTTAGGATATGATGTTACCGCTGAAGATGAATAAAAATTGTTTGATAACAACGACTGATAGTTACAGAAATACGTATATAAAATTGAAAATAGTACTAAAAAACCATTTAATAATAGCTAAAATATCATGAGTACATCTAAGAATTATGCCGGTATTTCCGATGAATTCGCACAACTAGAAAAATCCAAAATTATCTTGATACCTGTTCCTTATGACGGAACCAGTACTTGGGGTAAAGGAGCGGACAAAGGTCCTGAAGCTTTTTTAGAAGCTTCAGAAAACATGGAATTGTATGACATTGAAACTGATTCTGAGGTTTATAAACAAGGTATTCATTTAACCGATCCTATAACTGAGAACAGTTCGCCAGAGGCTATGGTCAATGAAGTTCATGCTGTTACTAAAGACTTTATTAAACGTAACAAGTTTGTAACACTTTTTGGGGGTGAACATTCAATTTCAATTGGCTCTATACGCGCCTTTAATGAATGTTTTGATAACTTAACGGTATTGCAAATAGATGCACATGCAGATTTAAGAGAATCATATGAAGGTACTAAGTATAACCATGCTTGTGCTGTTTATGAGGCAAGCCAGACTACCAATTTAGTTCAGGTAGGTATTCGTTCTATGGATGTTATTGAAAAGACCGTAATGGATGAGGAAAAAACATTTTTCGCCCATGATATGGTTGCTGATGAATATTGGACAGATAAGGTGGTTGAAGCTATGACAGAGAACGTATTTATTACGTTTGATCTAGATGCTTTTGATCCTTCTATTATGCCTTCTACAGGTACTCCGGAACCAGGCGGATTACTTTGGTATGAAACCATGGAATTCTTAAAGCAGGTTTTTGAAGAAAAGAATGTGGTAGGTTTTGATATTGTAGAACTTTGTCCAAATAAGAATGATAAATCGTCAGATTTTTTGGCGGCAAAATTATATTACAAAATGCTCAGCTATAAATTTGCAGGGCAAGATTTCAATCAAGAGTATGATAATACTTTTGATATAGATTATAAAGCTAACACAATTTCAAAATTTGAAAATGACGAAGAATAAAGGTGCTATCACCAATTTTATAGAAAAATACTACCTACACTTTAATGCCGCTGCATTGGTTGATGCTGCAAAAGGTTATGAAGAGCAATTAGAAAATGGAGCCAAAATGTTGGTGTCATTGGCTGGGGCTATGTCTACGGCTGAACTAGGTAAAATTTTTGCAGAGGTTATTCGTCAAGATAAGGTGCAGATCATTTCTTGTACAGGCGCAAACCTTGAGGAGGATATCATGAACTTGGTAGCACATTCTCATTACAAACGTGTGCCTAACTATAGAGATTTGACTCCGCAGGACGAGTGGGATCTGTTAGAGAAAGGATTAAACCGAGTTACAGATACTTGTATTCCAGAAGAAGAAGCATTTAGAAGATTACAAGAGCATATTTTCAAAATTTGGAAAGATGCCGATGATAAGGGAGAGCGTTTTCTACCGCATGAGTTCATGTATAAAATGTTACTTTCTGGTGTGCTTGAGGAATATTATGAGATAGACCTTAAAGACTCTTGGATGTACGCTGCTGCAGAAAAGAACCTACCTATCATTTGCCCAGGATGGGAAGATAGTACTATGGGTAACATTTTTGCTAGTTATGTAATGAAAGGCGAGTTGAAAGCTAGTACTATGAAATCTGGTATCGAATACATGACTTTCTTGGCAGATTGGTATACTGCAAATTCGCAAAACGGAATCGGATTCTTCCAAATTGGTGGTGGTATCGCAGGTGATTTTCCAATTTGTGTAGTACCAATGTTGTATCAAGATATGGAGCGTACAGATACACCGTTTTGGAGCTATTTCTGCCAAATAAGTGATAGTACTACAAGCTATGGTTCTTACTCAGGTGCAGTGCCTAACGAGAAGATAACTTGGGGTAAATTAGATATTAATACACCAAAATATATAATTGAGAGTGATGCGACAATTGTTGCGCCGTTAATTTTTGCTTACCTATTAGACATGTAATTATGGACAAGAACGCACATTTAAACAGAGTCATTGTTGACTTTAAAAAATTGACACCAGAGGTTCTTAAACTTTTGGTAGAAAGATATCCAGATGGATATGACGACCGTAATATTATCTCCTTTAGAAATGCACAAGGAGAACGTATAGAGGCTGTTGAGGTTTTAACTGAAGACACCAAATATTTGGTAAAAATCAGTGCCAAGCTTGAGTATACTATGGAAAATTATGATGTGGATGATTATGAAGATTTTGATGACGATGATCCAACAGCGGTAGTAGAGCCAGATCCTGAAGATATGGTTGATGGTACAGATGAAGACTAGACTTTCTAGTGCAGTATTAAGATTACACTTTAAAATTCCGGTTTGCTTCAAGTAAACCGGAAAAATAAATCACACATAAAAATTAAACTAAATATCGTTGTGCTTACAACAGATAAATGAAAATTGACGAAATTGAAAATATTGAATTAAAGTTTTTAGATCTTGATGATTATCAAGAATTAAAAACTGCTATGATTTCTGCTTACGCCAACATGCCTGGGTCATATTGGAAAGAGGAGCACATAAAATCTTTAATCGATAAATTTCCTGAAGGTCAGGTAGTCATAAAAATTAATGGTCAATTGGCAGGTGTAGCTTTGTCTATTGTTGTTGACTATGATTCATTTGATGACACCCATACTTATGAGCAAATTACGGGTAAGTACAGTTTTGACACTCATGATGATGAAGGCGATGTACTTTATGGTATAGAGGTATTTATTAAACCAAGCTTTAGAGGCTTACGCTTAGGTCGTCGATTATATGATTATAGAAAAGAACTTTGTGAGAAATTGAACTTAAAGAGTATTGTATTTGGTGGTCGTATGCCTAATTACCATGCGTATGCAGCAGATTTGTCTCCTAAAGAATATATAGACAAGGTTCGTCGTAAAGAAATTCAAGATCCAGTTTTAAATTTTCAAATTAGTAATGATTTTCATCCTGCCAAGGTAATGAAAGGGTATTTAGATGGTGATAAAGCTTCCCAAGACTTTGCTATTCTTATGGAGTGGGATAATATCTATTATCAAAAACCTAATAAAAAGGCGGCTACCAAAAAATCAATAGTTAGATTAGGGTTGATACAATGGCAAATGCGCCCTTACAAAGACTTAGAGGAACTTTTACAACAAGCGGAATTTTTTATAGATTCTGTTTCTGGATATAGGTCCGATTTTGCACTATTTCCAGAATTTTTTAATGCACCCTTAATGGCAGGTAACAATCATATGTCTACGGCAAGTGCTATTAGAGAGCTGGCTAAACATACCCAAGCTATAGTGCAGAAATTTTCTGAATTTTCCATTTCTTACAACATCAACATTATCTCTGGTAGTATGCCTGAAATGATAGATGGACGCCTGTATAATGTAGGTTATTTATGTAGACGAGATGGTAGTATGGAGCGTTATGAAAAGCTACACGTTACCCCAGATGAAGCCAAGGTTTGGGGAATGCAAGGAGGTACGCAGCTAAAGACTTTTGATACGGATTGTGGTAAAATAGGGGTTTTGATTTGTTATGATTCTGAATTTCCTGAATTAAGTAGAATATTAGCAGATGATGGCATGGATATTTTGTTTGTACCTTTCTTGACCGATACCCAAAACGGATATTCTAGAGTACGTCATTGTGCTCAGGCTCGTGCAATAGAAAATGAATGTTATGTGGCTATTGCAGGTAGTGTAGGTAACTTGCCAAATGTTGAGAATATGGATATTCAATTTGCCCAGTCGATGGTATTTACACCATGTGATTTCTCTTTTCCAACCAATGGTATTAAGGCGGAAGCTACTCCAAATACAGAAATGATTTTAATCGCAGATGTGGATATTGACCTATTGCGAGAGCTTAATCAATTTGGTGCGGTACGCAATTTAAAGGATAGAAGAACAGATTTATTTGAGTTAAAAAAGAAATAATAAAACTCCGTTATTATAACAGGAGGTAAAAAACAACAATATTGGATAATTTACAGATTATAGGTAGTGAAGAGTGGTGTGTGTTTAATGATTTGGGTATACCTGCAATTAAAGCAAGAGTAGATTCAGGTGCGAAAACATCTTCCATACAAGCTACCAATATAAAAATGGTATCAAAAGGTGGACAAGAATGGGTGAAATTTGAGGTAAGTCCACTACAAGAAAACCGCAGTATTGCCATTGAATGTCAAGCAAGATTGGTTGCTCGCCGTATGGTAAAAAGTTCATCAGGTATATCTGAAGAACGTTTGGTAATCAAAACTCCAGTTACTATTGGTCAAGATACTTTTGAAATTGAACTTACTCTTGCAAATAGAGATACGATGGAGTTTCGTATGCTATTGGGTAGAGAAGCTTTAAATGAACGTTTTATTGTTAACCCTGCTTTAAATTATCAGCTACAAGATTTTAAGGATAGTGATGTAAATAAGTTATATGCTCCTTACTACAAGGAGAAAACAGGATTGAAAATTGCACTTCTTGCAAGTAATCCTAATTTGTATAGTAATAAAAGAATCATGGAAGCCGCTGAGGCTAGAGGGCATGAAATACATTTCTTGAATGTAGAACAAGCTTATATGAAGCTCGATGCGCATTCTCCTGAAATTAGATATCGCGGTGGAATTATTTTAAAGGATTATGATGCGGTTATTCCACGTATTAAACCTTCAGTTACTTTTTACGGTTGTGCGTTAATTCGTCAATTCAACAATTTGGGAGTGTATTGTCAGAATTCATCAGAAGCAATTACACAGTCTAGAGATAAGCTGTTTGCCTCTCAATTGTTTTCTAATCATGATATTCATATTCCTATAACAGGATTTGCAAAATCACCGATGGATACCAAAGATTTGATTAAAATGGTTAATGGGGCTCCGTTAATTATTAAGCTTCTTGAAAGTACACAAGGTAAAGGTGTTGTTCTGGCAGAAACCAATAAGGCTGCTGAAAGTGTTATTAATGCCTTTAAAAGTGTTAATACCAATATATTGGTACAAGAGTTTATCAAAGAAGCAAACGGGCAGGATATTCGTTGTTTTGTAGTCAACGGTAGAGTAGTGGCTAGTATGCAACGCCAAGCCCAAAAAGGAGAATTTAGAGCTAATATTCACCAAGGTGGTATTGCTTCTATAATTAAAATTACTGCAGACGAAAAGAAACTGGCTTTAAAAGCAGCCAAAGTATTAAACCTTGCAGTTGCCGGTGTAGATATTATTCGTTCTAACAAAGGACCTTTATTGTTGGAGGTTAACTCTTCACCTGGGTTAGAAGGTATAGAAAATGCTACAGGTAAAGATATTGCCAATGCCATGATTGTGGCAATTGAAAAGCGATTGAAATTTGCTAATTAACTTCTGATTGACGATTTATAAAATCAAAAAAGAGGTTACCTGAAAAGGTAACCTCTTTTATTTTTATTAGTTGAACCTTGAAAGTGGTTCAGGTATAATGTATTGGATTATCCCATAAACATCAAACTCGATATAATAGCCCAAACACCAAGACCAATAGCTGCTATACCAAATTTGCCTTGTAATGGGGCAAGTTTAGCTCTTAACTCTTCTCCTTTTTTCATGGCTTCTGCATTTTTAGATAAAAGCATTTCTTGAATCATGCCATAACCTAGTAAGAAGCCTAATACTGCAGTAACTACACTAACTGCAATCCAGGTAATCCACCAAATTGGAAAACTACCAAGCATACCAAGGTTTAGTACTGCGCTAATGATACCCCAGATACCCCAGATACAGAAAATTAGACCGATCCAACCTTGATAAGGTGTGATTTTGTCTAATAGCTCTTTTGCATTTGGTTTTTTTGATAAAAGCAATGATGGAACTGCTAGAATTCCAAGAATAATCAATGTAAGTCCGTAAATCATAATTTTAAATTTTAGGTTGGTTTCCTGTGAATAACGGTAGATTATACTATAAAGTATAAAATTGAATAATAAGAATGCCTAAAATGCGTTACAGTTTTTTTTAAAACGAGGTAATGTTTCATTTTTTAACGGACTTAATTTTCAACTACTTCTTTAAATTTTCTAACATTACTTGCGTTGTTTTTTTAAGGTCGAATTCAGCATTCCAGCCCCAATCGTTTTGTGCAGTGGTATCATCAATACTACTTGGCCATGAATTTGCAATCTCTTGTCTAAAATCTGGTTCGTAAGTAATTTTAAACTTTGGTAGAACAGCCTTAATATTTTCTGCCATTTCTTTTGGTGTAAAACTCATTGCCGCCAAATTATAGGCAGAACGTTCTTTAATGTTCTCTTCTGGTGCTTCCATTATCTGTAAAGTGGCACGTATGGCATCGTCCATGAACATCATAGGTAATTTTGTGTCCTCTTCAAGAAAGCAGTTATATGAGCCTTCCGTAAGTGCTTTATGGTAAATTTCTACAGCATAATCTGTTGTTCCGCCACCTGGCATAGTTTTCCAACTAATAAGTCCCGGGTAACGAATGCTTCTCACATCCACATTAAACTTATTAAAATAATATTCGCACCAACGCTCTCCACTTTGCTTGCTTATGCCATAAACGGTACTAGGCTCCATAATGGTATTTTGAGGAGTATCTTCTTTTGGAGTATTTGGACCAAAAACAGCAATACTGGATGGCCAGAAAATCTTTTCTATTTTTTTATCTTTTGCTAAATTCAATACATTGAATAGCGTATTCATATTTAGGTTCCATGCACGCATGGGGAATTTTTCTGCAGTAGCACTCAACATTGCCGCCATTAAGTAGACTTCAGAAATGCCGTAATAGGCAATTACCTCTTCTAAGGCATCATAATTGGTGGCATCTAAAATTTCAAACGGTCCAGATTGCATTAATTCATCGTTACCTTCTCTAATATCACTGGCAATAATATGTTCACCACCGTGTTTTTCTCTTAGTGTTAAGGTTAGTTCTGTTCCTATTTGACCACAGGCCCCAATAATCAATATGTATTTTGACATTAAAATTTGCGTTAAATGAATTTGAGATAAAGATACCTTTTCTTAAAATTTGTACATTCGCTTATGTCCAAAATTATCTTTTTTTTAATAATCGTTACACTGGTTACTTCTTGTAAAGATGCAGTACAAGATAAATCAACTATCCGCGAAGTCCGTTGGGAAGAAACAACAGATAGCTTGCCTACTAAAATTCGTGTAGATGCTAAAGCTCAGACTATTTTAAAGGACTGGCTAGAGTATAATGCCTTAGAAAAGAGTTTTGATAAAATCTATACTTCTGAAAATATTGAAGATTTTCAGTTTTTGGTAGATGAATTAGTAGAGAATCAAAAACTAATGGAAGAGGGCGAGTATCCAGAAAAATTCAATATTCCACAAATAAAAGGCAGGCAGAAATTATTTAAAACCTATGTCTTAAAAACTAAGGGTGATTTGGAGTATATGCAAAACCCGAAGGAATCTATGAAACAAATGATAACTGCTTTTAATGATTTAAGAAATCAGTTTAATGTAGTAGTCAATAATACTTTGCCAGATGAATTACTTAAAAATGAAGAGAATTAGTTTAGTTAGATGCGTTGATTAATGCACAAATGAAGGTTTTTGAGTTTTAAGAATTTTAAAGGATGTTGAACGGCATATGAAAGAGGTACATTATTTATAACTGTACCAAATGATTTGCTCTTAAAAGAGCTTAATAATAAATCAACAAAAAAGGCGAATCTGTAAGATTCGCCTTTTTTGTTTCAATAACATTTCATGATTACTTTTTGTCTTCAGGAGCTTCTTTTCTAGAAGTCAAGGCTTGTTTGCTTAAACTAGCCAAGTTGAAATTAGGGTCAATTGCCAATGCCTCGTCTAAAGTAGCAATTGCTTGATCAATATTATTTTTATCCATACCATATAGTATAAGTGCTTTTACATGAATAAATGCAGCTTTTAAAGGAACTTCATAAGGTTGTTGGCGCTCATAAAATGCATATGTCATGTCATCTGTAGCATTTTTAATACCATATTCAACATGCTTCATTGCACCAACGTTATCGCCAGTTTGTACTTTTAAATCTGCCAATTCATAGGCAAGGTATGCATTTGGCTCTCTTGCATTTAATGCTTCAAACTGCTCTAAGGCTCTTTTTGGCTGATTCAATGCTTTTAATGAAACCGCTTTTACTTGAATTGCTAAATTAGAATCAGAATCTACTTTCTCTATTCCGATAATGTTTAGTGCCTGTAAATGTTGATTGTCATTTGCATAAATATATGCAAGTGTATCATTGCGTTGTTGAGATGGAGATAAGATATTTAAGTGTGTCAATGCATTGATTACACCATCAACATCACCTTGTAAACGCATTTGGTCATAAAATGCTTCGTAATGCTTTAATAATTCTGATTTAGTTTGTGAATATCCATAACTACCTGAGAATAATATTGCAGCTACTACTATTAAAACTGATTTTTTCATTTTTCTTGTTCTTTTTAAAGTGCGCTAAACTATTAAAATAATCTGTATGATCCTGTTAAGGAAAGGTTTAAATGTTAGAAATGAAAAAAGCGCCCTACAAGGCGCCTTTTTAAAACTTTACTAGTTTTTAAACTCTTAAGCTATTTCTAATCTGTTATTAGATTTTTTAAAAGAATTTAAAAGCTGTGTATAAAAGCCAATACTCTTATTGTCTTTTTCAACACATGAAATTAGAAACTTGCACAAGTTGTTAAATAACAAGTTTGTGTAAAACGTTGGTAAATAGGTATTTACCGTTTTTGGATCATATAGACTATCGTCTTCTATAACCTCCATTTTAATTCTATGGCGATGATAGTCTATGGTTACATTTGTTGCATTATAGTATTTTTTCAATAATGCAATATGTAGTTCTTCGTACTTTTTAGAACCGTTTGGGTTCTTGCAACTTAGGGAGATGAGCTTCTCTAATTCAACTAAAACCCTCTCCCGTAATTTATCTTTCTTCATAATATTATGGTTTTATATTGTTATACAAAGGTATGTCATACGTCGATAAGTAGTTGAAAACCAACAATATATTAACGCTGTTTTTAGGTATTTGTTGTGAAAGGGAAGCTAAGTGTGGTGAAGGGTTAGTTTATAGATGTAAGAAAGTTATAGTTATTAATAAGAAAAATACTACAAAATGATATTAATTTTTGATTTTTGCCAGTAGCAGAGTATTTTGGCGCTGGTATGCCTCTTTTAGCTGCTTGTAGCGTATAATATTCTTTTTTCGTTGGATGCTCAGGGTAAACAGCATTCAATACATCATTATAATGGTCGCATTCAATAACCCTTTTTATAATACCTATACAGTCATCTAAATGAATTAGGTTAACAGGTGCGTTACCACCACTAAGGTTTTCTCTACCGGATAACATTGTAACAGGGTGTCTATTTGGTCCAATTAATCCGCCAAATCTAATGATTGTTGTATTTAACTCTTTATCCTTTTTTAAAAGGTCTTCGCATTGTACTAATTGTATGCCAGATTCAGTGGTGGGTTCAGGTGCTGTTTTCTCGGTAACTGTACCTTCTGTATCACCATAAACTGCCGTGCTACTTGCAAATATGATATTTTTTACTGCCGATTTTTTAATAGCCTCATGCAGTAAGGTAATCTTTGCGATATAACTTTCTTTAGGACCTTTTCCTCTTAATTTCGGTGGAATATTTATAACAAGTACTGAAACCGAATTAAGAAATGCATCGATATCACCATTGATGTTATTTTCCGATAAAGCTATTTTAAACGGAGTGATGCCTTTCTCCCTTAAGATTGATAATTTCTCGTCAGAAGTAGAAGTTCCATTAACTGTATAGCCGCTAGAAATTAAACTTTCAGCTAAAGGCAATCCAAGCCATCCACAACCAATTACACCTATTTTCTTAATCAAATTTTACTTTTTGTATGGTTAGTATAGCATCGTTCAGTACAAATGGCATTGGTATTTGATTTTCTTTTCGCTTCGGTATCGAGAACAATCCATTTTCAAGCAAATCATTAGAAGCTTCATAAACTGTAAGTTCCAATTCTTGATTCTGCGGGACTTCTAGTATAATATCCGTATAATTTTTATCGCTTATATAATGGGTAATCAGCCTGCCGCTATTTCTATTTTTAAGAAAATGCTCAGAAAGTTCTATGCCGTTTACATCTGCCTTTACTATATCTACATCATTTATAAAAACTTCCAGCCGGTTTATAGGTCGATTAGGAGTAATACATAAATTAACTGTACGAATGTTATTTGCAATAGTGTCTAGTTGTACCTCAATAGTTGGTTTTGGTACATTCTTTAACGGAGCTTCATTTGTAAACGTAAAATTAGAACCGTATTTGCTGCTTATGGTTTTTTTAGAAAGAAGACTGTCTGCTACTTTTTTGGTGATGTATTGCGAAGTCCAGTCAGATGGTCGATGTTCGTAAGTTGCCCACTTTGCTTTATTCTCGTCGGTATCTAAAACATACAACAAACTAGTTGGTTTTGGTCTGTTGTTGGTAAAACCAGAATCCATATGTGCAGATGCCATAAAGCCAGCAAATAATAGGAAACTTAGAAATGCCAAAGCACCTTTTTTTCTGTATTTGGTAATTAATGGCAGTAATAAAAAGAATATTAATGTTGTCAATAGGGTAGTGGCAACAAGCATTTTAAGACCTAAGCCAACCGGGAACATTTTTACGAACGGTGCGAATATGAATATTGCAGGAATACCCAGAAATACCAATAAAAATGCATTCGGATTCTTTTGATTGATATGCACATAAAAGGCAACCAAAAAGCTATATACTGGTATAATAAAAAATGCAGCACCTTTTAAATACACAGCCACAAGACCGCAAATGATCATCCATATAATAAATGGAGCGACTAGTAAATTAGCTGTTTTAATCACCTTAAATTTATAGTAGGCATAAAAACAAGTGCCTAATGAAAATAGGGTGAAAGCAAATATATAGGCATGACCGTTATAGGTGAAACCATGTAGCATATCACTATAGGCTGGGTAAAGCCATTTTAAAAACTGCCAACTGAAGAACCCTACAACTCCATTAACGATCAAGGTGAAAAGCACGGGAATAAATCCTTTTAAAATATCTTTTCCATTCAGCACTTTTTTTCTGAATCCAGAGATTAATAGGATTATGAAAAAGATAATGGCAATGACTAGCATGGGTATGATCCAAGTAAATGGATGTGACACCATTTTAAAGAAGGGCACATTGAAATATACATTATCATCAAGGCTTTTTAAGTTGGTGATATCAGCATTGCTGAAATAGGTTAATAAAGGCATAAGGTAGCTACCTTGGTGAGCCAACGTATTTCTGTCTAATCTTTCATAATTATCTATTTGCGTGTGATAATCGAAATGGTCATCAATGAACGCAAAGTTGAAACCTTCTACATCCCCATCTTCTCTAAATACGGTTAGATCAGTGTCATTAGGTAACATTTTGTAAATACTATAGGCAAGTGAATTCGCTACAGGAAACTCAGGATTTGCTGTGATAAATTCAGAAATTAATTTGCTATTTCCCCTGTTGGTCTCCATCAACATATAACTTGGTCCGCCGCTACCACGAGCTTCAAAATTTAAAACCAAGCCAACATCTTTCAACCATTCATGTTTATCTACAAATAAATCGGCACCGTTAAGTCCTAACTCTTCAGCATCAGATATGAGAATTATAATGTCGTTTTTAGGTGTGTTATTAGTTTTTAAATAAGCCCGTACGCCTTCTAAAATTGTAGCGACACCACTACCTGCATCACTAGCACCTAATGATGAATGTGGGTTGCTATCATAATGACTTAATAATAATAGAGCTTTACCAGATTCACTCCCTTTAATACGCGCCAATACATTTTCGGCTTTACTTAAATTACCCCAATCGCCAGCGGTATAGCCTTCTTGTAAAGAAGTTTCTAAGCCTAATTTTTGAAGTTCTTTGGTAATATAATTGCGAACGGTAGTGTGTGCAGGAAACCCAACGCCATGCGGTTCTTTGGATATTTCTTTTACATGTAGCAAGGCTCTATCTGTAGAAAACTCAGTTTCTACGACCGTTTCGCCCTCATTATATTGTGGTAGTAGTACTCTAAAACTCCAATAAGTGGCAAGGATAATAAGAAGTAAAGTTAATACGGTTGGTGTTTTTCTCATGATTATGATATTCTTTTAAAAAGTCCTAAAATATTGAGTATAAATAGGTATACATCGAATATTATTAGTAAAATACGTTTTATTTGTTATCTTTAGTAATCAACCTCTAAATAAACTATCATGGGAATCAAAAGCTTTCAAGGTGTTCGAAAAGTATTTAAAAAGGAATTTGAAGCCCCAATACTGGTCGCTGATTATATGACTACTAAGTTAATCACTTTTTCGCCAGATGATTCAATTTTAGCTGTAATGGAGAAATTTGCCAAACATCATATCTCTGGTGGACCAGTTTTAGATAATAACGGATTTCTAGTAGGTATCATCTCTGAAGCCGATTGTATGAAACAGATTTCTGAAAGTCGCTATTTTAATCAGCCAATTTTAGATAAGAGTGTAGAGAATTTTATGACGAAGTCAGTAGAAACGATTCCTCATGATATTTCAATTTTTGATGCAGCTGGTATTTTTGCACAACACAATAGAAGAAGACTGCCAGTAATGAAAAACGGAATATTGGTAGGTCAAATAAGTAGAAAAGATATTGTTGTGGCCGCACTTAAATTAAGTGGTCATAATTGGAAATAGATGTTATTAAGTAAGAAGTAAGAAGTTAACTTATAAAAAAGTCTCCTTTTAGGAGACTTTTTTATAAGTGTTTAACAACCAACAACCAACTATTCCCTCTTTACAATCATATAAAAATCATTGTCTAATGGTAGGTAGCCTAAATCATATAGAAAGTAATATGTAGTACCTTTTTTTGTGGTGTATAGATTGGTGATAAAGTCAAAATCGAAACCCTTATCTATTAACCGCATACGCGTAGTTTTCGTTTTACCGTCTTTTAATTTATAACTATCAAGAATTCGGTAGTTTTTGCGAAGCTTATTATTGATGTTTCTAATAAGGTTTTTGCTGTCTGGGTTTACTTTATTGTTATATGTATTGCGGCAATAATCATTACAGAACTTTTTGTCGACTCTGCCCATGACTTCTTTTCCACATTCTAAACATTCCTTTTTCATCTATTGCCTGTGGTAATTAAAGGTGACTTCGTTCGATGATCCGTCTTCTTCACCAACCTCAACATACATGTTTATTTCTTTGTCAGATATGCGTTCAATAGTAAAATCATCAAAGTAATATTTACTCCCTTCTATTTTTACTAGCTTAAAATCTATGTTTTCATCCTTTTCTTCCCAACCGCTTAAATTAGTATCGAAGTGTTTAAGTTGTAGAATTAGCGTACCATCAATTTCAATAAGATGACCAAATTCATAAAAACTTACTTCCCCTTTGTCAAGTAATCGAAAAGAGAACATCATTGAACCATCTGCAGGCGGAGACCATATTTCCTCAGCAATTCCGCCAAAGGCTTCTCCTTTCCAATGTCCCGCAAGCCATTCTATATTGTTCAATGTTGCAGCCGGACTCATCATTCCTTCTTCAAAAGAAACTGTATTTTGTGCTTGTAGCAAACACATTGAGGAAAGTAAGAAAAGTAGAAGTAATTTCATGATCTAGTATTTGCAACAAGATACAAATTATACGTTTACAAACGGCTTCGCTTATTTCTCATAAAACTCTATGGGCAAGTCATCTGGGTCTGCAATGAAAGTAAATCGCTTGTTGGTAAATTCATCGATACGAATTGGTTCTGCAATTACATCGTATTTTTTGCAATGAGCAATTATCTTTTCTAAATTATCTACTTCAAATGCTACATGTCTTAATCCGCAAGACTCTGGTCTAGACGGTCTTTTTGGCGGATTTGGAAAAGAGAACAATTCAATGATATACTCACCTTTTAATGCCAAATCTAATTTGTAAGATTGTCGCTCTTCTCGATATACCTCTCGAATAATCTCTAAGTTTAAAACTTCAGTATAAAACTCTTTAGAAACCTCGTAGTTGGAGCAGATGATAGCGGTATGGTGTACTTTGTTCATTGGGTTTAATTTAAAACTTTTTTTCTAAAAGTATGTTGGCTATCAAATTTGTAAAACAAAAAAGGGTGGTTTACATATTTGTAAGCCACCCTTATATTATTGTAAAAAATATTCTTATAACTTATAAGTGATTCCGATTCTACCTCCACTTACAACGTTTCCACCACCAACTTGAAGGTTGATTGCAAAGTTGTCATCGAAGAAATAACGACCACCAACTTGTAAACCTATACCGAAATTATCACTGTCATAATCATTGAAAGTATTTCCGTTAAATTTAGTAGACCAGCTATAGTAAGATAAATTAGCACCTGCATACAAATCCCACTGACTTGGAATTTCAAATACTTCATTAAAGTGATAATTACCATTTCCTGTTATACCGAAGATATTGTGTTTAAACTCATTAATTCCGTTATTGTCGGAATAAGTTTGATAAGATAATTCGCCGCCCACAGAGATATTCGGTGCTACTCCATATTCTAAACCTGCGTAAATAGGAGTTCCCCATCCTGAAAAGCCAAATCCTGCATTTGCTTGTAATGCTCCTTCTTCTAAAGGTGATTGTGCGTACGTAAAGCCAATAGTAAATAAGGCTATTAATAAAGTGATTTTTTTCATGGTTAATGTTTTGACTAATAGTAAGTTAATAAATGTTGTTTTGATATTTAAGTGTAAATATGTGCGAAAGATAATTAATTATTATAAATGTTAATATTTATTAATTGTCTAATTATGTAAGTATAGGAATAAGCAAGAAAGTAGATTGCTATAACTTGCTCAATTATTAATTTCAGTCATTAAATCCAATCTCTTAAAACTATTTGAAAAATTGAAATATTGGTTTTGTGCTTTTAATTAATCAATTTTAAGTTTGAGCTATACTTTTTCCAAAGTTGGAAGAATCCAATAAGTAAGCCGATAATACCACCAAGATAACTGAAATTATGAACTGTTCCTGCTCTTAAAAATGCATATGGGTTGTTCATTTTTTGGAGCGAATTATCAATGATTTCTCCATAGCTAGGAAAATTAATGACTTCATAATATCTTTCTGGTTGCCATTGAATATAAGAAATAAAATATCCTATTATACCAAATGTAATAGCAATAATGCAAACTGTTCCTAATGCCTTAAATCTATCTTTTATTGTAAGAATATCATTCCATATCCATACTGTGCCTAGAATAATCCCAATAATTAGACCCATCCACCAAGTAGAATTCCAACCTACTATACCTGCCCCTAATCTTGCTGGTTGTGTAAAGTATTCAGGTAGATGATGTTGAATAAATTTAAAAAGGGTAAAGTACTCACTTGATATGGTATAAGTAATTTGATTGTGTATAATTCCATACAACCCAGAAATAACAATCGTTGAAACGATAAAGAGAAATAAATAAATAATTTTTTTTATCATCCTTAAACTCTAACTATTCCCGACCCTCATATAATTCAATTGCTCTCACATAATTAATTGCACCTTTCCTAGTCATATCATTCACAAAACCATCTAGGTTTGGGTGATTTACTTTTATCCAATTGACTAAAGAATCTTTCTCTTGATTCCATTCTTGCCAATTTACGCCAATGTAATCTAGCTCTTCAAGTTTTGTAATTTTACCTGATGCAAAAGAGACCTTAACATTTAATTTTAAAGGATTGTTTTTTAAAAACTCATTACGAATATTCTTTTGACTGATAGTTGCAATTACATTATCGTTTTCTTCAGTTAAATCAATTACTTCATATGATGGTTCAAAAATGGAATCCCATTTATAGAATTCATAAAAACTATCCTTGTCAAAAGGCGTTATAAAGTCTCCGGAAACTATGGTAATACTATCATGTATCACCCTTTTTAATTTATTGAAGTCGCCAGAGTCAAAAGCTTTGTAATATCTATTGACAGTCTTTTTGTGACTTAACTTTTTATTATCACAACTAGTTAGTACAACTATTAAGAATAGGATAAGAAATGCGTTTTTCATCTATGTTTCAGTTAATGGCCTTTACCATCTCTTTAATTTTTAGTGCTTTTTCAAAATGATCCAGTTTATGTTCTATAATCCACCATTGTGCAACTTCCATTAAAAGTTCTGGGTTGTCGTTCTTGTTTTTGAAAAAGGCATAGAATGAAAGTCCTACATTTTCCCCTTTTGCAGCAATTTTGGCATCACAGACTTCAATGATTTTTGATATTATTTCTTTGTTCATTTTTTATTCTAAAATCTTCAATTTGTATTTATGTAATAACCCTTCGAGCATATCTCTAGAAAAGATAGCGCCTTTGATTGTGTTGTTATCAGGGTCTATACTAAAATTTGTTGCGGTGCTAAAGTCTGCTTTTTGCAGATTAGTTCTCCCAAAAACGGTTCTTTCTAGGTTGCATTCATCAAATTTTGATTTACTTAAATCGCAATCTCCAAAATCAGCTTCTTCAAGTTTACAAGACGTAAATACTTGACTTGCTAACTTTAATTCTGTGAAGATTGCAAAACTTAAATTACAATCAAAAAAAGACAAATCCATCAAAAAGGCATTGCAGGTATTAAATGCTAGCCCGATAAGTTTACAGTGCGAAAATTTCACTTCTTTGAAAGTGGTATTTACAATATTGGCATTACTCAAATTACAATCTATAAACTCGCACTCTAAAAAAATTTGGTTGTCTAGATAACCTTTCGAAAAATCACATCCTTCAAAAATGCAATTTTCATATTCTGCTCTAGCTAATCTGGTAGCAGTGTAATTTCCCCCTTTAAAGGTTTTGTCTAGTATTAAGTTCTGCACAACCTGTTTTAGTTTTGTTTTTCAGATAGTATGATTGCCGGAATTTCTAAGCTTTGAAACAAAGCATTATAGGACTTCATTTCTGTATTTATGATTGCATCATGCTCTATTTTAAATGTATTCCACATTGCTAGTAGATCTTTTAATCTCTCTTTTGCACCAGCGGTAACCTTTGGTTCTGCAGTATCGATATAACCTCTTAGATTCAGTAATTGTGAATTCAGTTTATTTTCAAAATTAATCACATCTTGAAAGGTTTTCTGGTTAGGCTGAATTAGATTTTCTTGCCAATTTGTAATGCGTTTAGTCAAAGAATCGCCCTGTGTTAAAAGAGCTTCTGCTTTCGTGTTATCTACAAGTAATTTACCATATTGTTTTAATTGCGATTTAGCCGATTGCATATCGTTTACCGCATTGTGTATTTCTACGACAGTTGCTTCTATGGTTGTCATCATGTTTTGCTGCTTGGCATAATCTGCCATGCTAGCTTTCACTTTTGGGTGTGGTAAAATAGTTGCGGTAGTTTTTGTAGTTTGATCACCTAGAGTCAGTCTTAAAATGTAGTCTCCCGGACCAACAGTTGAACCGTTTAACCCTCCTAGTACAAAAACCTTGTCCACAGCAGGTAAAAGCTCTCTTTTAAAATCCCAAGTAAAACGGTTATATCCTTTTTTTGAAGCTAGAATAGCTGGCTTTGCCGGACCGCCTGGCCAAGATTTGAATTTCTTATCTTTTTGGTTGGTTATGGTTCTAATTACCTTACCATCTTTCAGTACTTCCAATTTTAATTCTGTACTGTCTTGTGTTTCGCTTAAATAATAATCGAAAGTTACTCCGCTTTTTGGATTGCTGCCCAAACCAGGAACTGGTTTTTCACTAGAACCTCCAACAAACAAATACGTGTCTTTTGGTTTAAAAATGTTTAGCTCTTGTTTTGGGGTAGTGCTATTCTGTATAGCAGCTAAGTCATCTAAAATCCAAAATGCACGACCAGCCGTTGCAGCAACCAAATCATTATCTTGAATAACTAAATCATTAATTGGAGTCAAGGGTAAATTTAATTGCAATGGCTGCCAATGCAAGCCATCATCTAAGGAAACAAATAAGTCAGTCTCTGTACCTGCGTAAAGTAGTCCTTTAATTTTTTTGTCTGCACGTACAACTCTAGTAAATGTATTATCGCCTGTTATGCCATTGGTGATTTTTGTCCAAGTGGTTCCGTAATCCGTTGTTTTGTAGATGTAGTTGGCAAAATCCATCGATTTGTAGCGCATTAGAACAATATATGCTGTCGCTGGGTCATGAGGAGAGACTTCAATACTGTTAATGATACCATCCTTGGCACCAGTGGGTGTAACATTCACCCAGTTTGCGCCACCGTCTTTTGTAACATGAACTAGTCCATCATCACTACCAGACCAAATAACACCCTCTTCATGTGGAGATTCTGTCAAGTAAGTTAGGGTGTTATATATTTCACCACCAGCAGCTTCATTTGTAAACGGACCACCGCCAAGACCGTGTTTGTCTTTTTCATCTCTTGTTAGATCCGGACTTATAACCGACCAGCTTTGACCTTCATCTGTTGATTTGAAAACAACATTACCACCATGATAAATTGTTTTTCTGTCATGTGGCGATGTAATAATCGGGGCATTCCAATTATAACGGTACTTTGCATTTTCTGGTGATATGCTCAAACCTAATTCAGGGTATTCTTTAATAGGTTTAGATTCTTTGGTATTTGCATCCCACTTATCAATATTACCTTGGTACGTTCCACCATATATTAATTCAGGATTATCTGGATCAAAGGCTAAAAATGCACTTTCGCCACCAGCAACGGCATACCAATCTTTCCAGTCGATACCACGATCATTTGTTCTAGAGGCAATCGCTACGGTAGAGTTATCTTGTTGACCACCGTATACATTATAGGGTACTAGATTATCTGTAATAACCCTGTAAAATTGTGCTGTGTTTTGATTCTCTTGAGTACTCCAACTTTTTCCGCCGTTGTTAGAAACATTTGATCCTCCATCATTAGAGTTAATCATACGTTGATTATTCAATGGGTCTATCCATAAATCGTGATTATCGCCATGTGGTGTTGGTAGGGAAGAAAATGATTTACCACCATCTATTGACTTGGTTACGGGTGCATTTAATACGTAAACAATATCTTCGTTTTGGGTGTCGGCAAAAATCTCCATGTAATACCAAGAACGTGTAATGTTAATGCGGTCTTTATTTATTAAAGTCCATTTTTTACCAGCATCATCAGAGCGGTATACGCCGCCTTTTTCTCCTTCAGCTTCTATTACAGCAAATACACGCTCTGGGTTAGCTCTGGAAACAGAAATACCTGTTTTACCCATTTCTTTAGGTAACCCTTCTTTTAACTGTTCCCAAGTTTCACCACTATCTGTCGATTTGTAAATACCTGAGTTCTTACCACCAGATTCCATCGTCCAAGGAAAACGTCTGTGTTGCCACATAGCTGCATATAAAATGGTAGGGTTGGTCATATCCATAGATAAAGCAGAAGCCCCGGTTATGGTATCAACGAACAGTACATTTTTCCAAGTATCACCACCATCTGTAGACTTATAGATTCCTCGTTGAGAAGAAGGTCCATATTGTGCTCCTTGGGCAGATACAAAAATGATATCAGGATTTTTAGGGTCAATAATTACATCAGAAATATGCCTTGTTTCATTAAGTCCCATATGCTTCCAGGTTTTACCTGCATCGGTAGATTTGTATACGCCGTCGCCCATAGAAGTCATTACACCACGGGCAGCATGTTCGCCCATCCCTGCAATTACAATGTTAGGGTTGCTTTCAGAAACGGAGATTGCACCTACAGTAGCTGTTTTTAAAAATCCGTCAGAAATATTTTTCCAGGTAATTCCGTCATCCGTAGTTTTCCAAATTCCTCCGCCTACAGTACCCATGTAGTACACCATTGGTTGACCTAGAACTCCAGTCGATGCCACGCTTCTTCCGCCCCTGAACGGACCAATATTTCGCCATTTTAATCCGGTGAAGAGCGAATCTTTTAATTGAATAGTTGGTTCGGTATTCTTGTTTTTTCTGCGTTGAGATTGCAAAGCTAAAGGTGCCAAAATAATAAGCACGAGCAGAAGTCTAATAGTTTTCATGGTGTGGTCTGATTTGTTGTTGAATAGGGAAGATAATAAAAGCCTTTGTAAAAAGATAGTGTATGAAATGAATTTGGTTATTCTAAGTTTATGGGCTTAATTTTTATGGTTTTAACCAATATTAATTTGCTAAAATGACGAATTTGTTTTAATGAACCAGCAGCTTCTTTTTTCGCTTTTATCTGGTTAAGTTAGAAGAAGTATGACACACCAAATTAGAGTTTTAAAGCAAGAAATAACGACAGAAAAATTAAAAGAATACTTCCCTAAAGGAAGTTTTAAAACATATCCCAAAGGTTATGCTATCAGTTATATTCATAAAAAAGTCGAGACTTTTAGATGGCTCTTAGAAGGTAGTGTCAACTACTATATTTCACTTGACAACCCTGATAGCGATATTCTTGTTTGCCAAAACTCAGAACCTTTTTCTACTATTGGTTTAAACGGATTTAATACGCCCAAGCGATTTACCTATAAAGCTACTGTTGCTTCACCAAAAGCGTCATTCTTTGAAATACCATTTCAAGAGCTTGAAGCTTATCTGAAAAAAGGACATCAGAATATTTTACTTAAAAATATTGGTGCAAAATTGTACCGTGTGCTGCATACGGCTTTAACCAAACAAACGGAATTGTTGAGTCCAGTACGGTTTCAACCCTTTGTTGAAGATAGACAATTTTTTATATCACCTGTTGCCGAGCAAGAAGAGATTGTTTCATTAATGAGACGCTCGCCTTTTCTAGATTATTTTGAAGAAAAGAACTTAATGGCGTTGGCTGCTTTGGCAGAACGACGAGAGTATGAGCCAGATGAAGTTTTGTATGTGCAAGATGGCTCTAGTAACGGATTGTTTATTCTTATACATGGGGAAGTTACGGTTAAGCGAATAGAAAATACCATAGAGATCAAACAACGCTCCATTAAAAATTCCGGATTTGTATTTGGGTGGTCATGCCTATTGAAGGAGAAAGATATTTGCTCTGCTATTACGAACACGAAGACCTCTGCTTATTTTATTCCTGAAGGCGATTTAATGAAATTGTTTCAGCTAGATGATGCTTTTGAAGGTCAGTTTTATCAGCGATTATTGTGGTTAATGGGCAACCAATTAAATGCTGCTTTTGTACGTTATGTTGGCTTGTTGGGTAAGCACAATCTGCAGGCCGTTTATCAATTGATCAAGAATAATAAATCGCGATTATTGTTGTCGTCACCGTTGCATCAAGTGCCTCATCTTCTAAAAAGTAACACTACCAAACAATTTGCTTATGATGCATTAACTAGCTTGGTAAAAAAAGGAACTGCGTTAGAACGGCATATTGCCTCATTAAGTTTAGAACTGCTGGGTGAAGATCAAAAAGAGCATGAGTTTATAAGCGGTTTACAGCAGATTTATGAGAATGTAGCAGAAAAGAACAGTAAAGATGCTACGCAAAATAGAAAGGTTTGCGCCGAGTTGACCATGAAGGTGTTTAAAAACGTGCCCTATATTATTGAAGGTTGGGAGAATTTGCCTAATGATACCGGTAATATTTTCATCTATAACCACTTAATCAATGACCCACATTATACCTTAAACAATAATTTTCAGATTACGCTAGATTCCCATTTTCTAAGTGCTATGGTCTTATATAAAAAATATCAAGAACCGGGTATAAGAACAGTTAGAATAGGGCAGGGACAAGAATACGGTCATCAGAATTATTATGACAACCTTGGTTATATTAATGTGTATACTAAAGAATCTGATGAAACTTCTAATAATAGAAAAGAAGAGGCAAGAAGTATATTTTACAGTGAAGCATCTAAACATTTAAAACAGAAATACAATTTAATTATAAGCCCTGAAGGCACTTCTTACAGAACAGACGAATCTCCCGGCCCTTTTAAAATGGGCGCTTTTAAATTGGCATTACATACTGAGCCAGAGCCTTATATAATACCTGTAGTCATGGTAAATTTTGACCATAGAATTGGCAAATCTTTATATTACTGTGCTATTAAAGAACCCTTTTTATTGAGTGAAAAAGTACCTTCTAAAAGTAATGAAGATTTATATGCGTTTATGGAGCAATACCAAGCGGAATATCAAGGCTATGTACAAGAAGCGATTGAAAGAGCTGAACAATTGAATGTGTCTAGCTCGGGTGCAGATAGTTTAGAGGAGCCACCTGCTATTTGGTGTAATGAGATCAAAAGGCTTAAAAGACGAGTAGCTAAATTACCGACCCAAGAGAATCTGATAGCTTTCTACGGAAGTTCTTCGGTGCGTTTGTGGGTGAACATGAAGCGAGATCTTAGTCCCTTCAATGTGGTGAATCTCGGTTTTGGCGGGTCTACATTTGCTTGGTGTATTCATTATTTCGATGAGATATTTACTGAAGCGAATCCGTCTAAAATAGTATTGTACGCTGGGGAGAATGATTTAAATAGTGGTAAAACTCCGCAAGAGGTACTTTCTGGTTGTATGGAGTTGGTGGGATTGATAACTAACAAATATCCCGATGCAGAATTGGCGTTAATTAGTTTAAAACCAAGTGTAGAGCGTGAAGCTTTAATTCCACTGATTATGGAGACAAATTTAATGTTGTCCAAATATTTCATCACAGAATTAAATGCGCAATACATCAATGTTTTTGCACAGATGATTACCACAGATAACAGACCGATACCAGAATTATACCTTTCTGACGGATTGCATTTAAACAAGCAAGGCTATGCACTGTGGAGTACTGCTATAAAGAAAGCACTACAAGCAGCGGATAGCCTTGAGCTTGAAAATCAATTATAATTATTTATTCGTCTTGCCCACCTTTACGTTGTGGTGTTCTTGGTGTTGGCCATTCTCCTTTTTCACCAGATCTAGGGTTAATACCTAATACTGCTTTTTCGCGCGATGTTTTCTCTGGATCTTCACAAGCCATATAGGTAAGTATAGCAGTTAGTATGGCATTGTTACGCACATCATCGAATACAATCTTGTCATAGGTGTCTAAATTGGTGTGCCATGTGTAATTCCAATAATCCCAACTAAGAGAGCTTAGAGAAAAAGCCGGAGCACCTGCTGCTACAAACGAGGCATAATCAGATCCACCACGACTAGGTGACCCAGGAAAGGTAGTTTCTATTTCATTTTTATACGTTTCAGGTACAGCTTCTAACCAACGCCCTAAGTAATCGTAGGCATGTAAAAATCCTTGTCCCGATAAACGAACAACGCGACCAGTTCCATTATCTTGATTAAAAACAGCTTGTACACCCGCTACAATTTCTGGATTATCTTGAACAAATGAACTAGAACCATTCAATCCCTGTTCCTCGCTTCCCCAATGACCAATTAAAATCGTTCGTTTAGGATTCGGATATACCTTTTTAAGAATACGAGCAGCTTCTAACATGGTAATTGTTCCTGTACCGTTATCCGTTGCACCGGTACCACCATCCCATGAATCGAAATGAGCAGAAAGAATAACATACTCATCTGGGAATTCTGTGCCAGGTATGGTTGCAATAGTATTAAAAGTAGGTACTACACCTAAATCTTTAGATTCCGCCACTATTTTAATTTTAGTGTCTGCACCATGTTCTACCATTCTGTAAAGCATACCGTAGTCTTCTAAAGAAATATCTACAGCAGGAATTTTATCTGTACCTGCGCTGAAAATTTTGTTAGCTCCAAAGCCTTCAGACCATCTGGATTGTGCAATACCAACTGCGCCTGCTCTTTCAAATGCAGAATTGATATTTCTACTCGTATATCCTGTATTATTAATATTTTGTCTCCATATTTTTTCAATAGAATCGCGCTCCGCTTTCATTTTCTCGAAGGATGCTTCTGTCGCGTATTCTTCCCAGTTTTCATCAGGTCTACCTGTGGGTTGTAACATGCTAATCATTACTATTTTTCCTTTCACACTAGGAAGCCACTTTACAAATGATAATGAGTCTTTGAAACTAGGTAATGTAATTAAAGATGCGGTAACACCTTTAGTGCTTGTACCTGGGTTCCATGCCAATTGTGTAGCGTGAAGTGATGCTACTCGTGGCGATACCATATCTACATGTGTAACACCTCTTTGCCAACCTTTCCAAGTACCCCATTGTTGGTTTTCAGCAGAAATACCCCATTTTTTATAGGTATTTATTGCCCAATCATGTGCGCTTTTCATTTCTGGAGTGCCTACCAAACGTGGACCGTTGAGGTCCATTAATTCGTAAGCTAATTGCTCTAGTTGAGAGTTTTCAATACCTTCTTTTTCAATGGCATTTACAATGTCTTCGGTGGATTGAGAAAATCCGAAAGTGGCACATAACAAGTATGCACCAAAGAGTAGTCCTTTTTTCATGTTCAAGATAGTTTGTTAGTTGAACTAAGGTACTAATTTAAGGTCTTAAGAAGGATATTAAAATTTAATGGATTTCTGTAAGAATTCAAAAAGTCTTTTTTTAATCAGATACTTCCACCCCGCTACACCACTTTCTCTTTTAAACTCGGGGATGTCTGTTGGAAATTCTTTTAAAACTTCACTTGTAACTGTAAGTATTGTCCGGTGTTCTTCTTTTGAGAGCCTAAATGTAGAAATGCTCTCGCCAGGGTATTCGTCAAAAGTCCAACGATAACTAATTTTTGATTGAGGAATTACTTCCGTTACTTTCCAATTATGCGTAAAATTTCGCCCTTCGTTCATAATCAGAAAGCTTGTTTGAAAAGAGACTTCCGGTTTAAAATCAGTAATCACATCAAAATACCATAGCCGCATTTGTTTCACATTCGTTAATGCCTCCCATACCTGTTCTAAGGAAGCATTAAAAAGGTGCGTAACAATTATGGGTTCATTGTCTTTCATAAATGGTTATTTCAGTTTCTTGTCTAATGCCAATATGGTTTGCAAAAGTACATTGGCGCCATTTACCATGTCAACTGCAGAGGTAAATTCTTTAGGAGAATGACTAATGCCATTTTTACTGGGAACGAATATCATTCCCGTTGGGGCAATAAGTGCCATGTCTTGGGCATCATGACCAGCGCCACTTGGCATCGATTTGTAACTCAATTCAAGAGATTGAACACTTTTTTCAATTTCAGATTGTATGGTCAAATCCATAATTGCGGGGTCTGCTGTAGTATCTAGTTTGTTAAAAGTGATATCTACGCCAGATTCCTTGCTAATTTCTTCCGCTCTTTTTTTGATTGCAGTATATACCTTTTCAATAACCTCAGAAGACAAATCTCTAATTTCAAGACTCGTAACAACATGACCAGGTATTACATTAGGTGCGCCTGGTTCTGACTTTATTCTACCTACTGTAGCAACTTGGGTGCCATCGAAACTTGTGGCAACTTCGTTGACCGCAATGATAAATTTTGAGGCTGCTAATAATGCATCTTTTCTTGCATTCATTGGTGTTGTACCTGCATGGTTAGCAAAACCGTTAAATTCTACATCCCACCATTTTAATCCCACAATACCTTTTACTATTCCAATCTCTAAATTTTCTTTTTCAAGAGTGCCTCCTTGTTCAATGTGTAGTTCTAAAAAAGCAGCGACTTCTCCTTTTTTACGAGCAACTTCTGCAAGTCTGGTGGTGTCTCCACCTAATCTCATCATACCTTCACCAATGCTGTATCCTGTAGAATTTTTAACAGCAAAAGCACTTTCTTTCAAATGCCCGGCAATCGCTCTGCTACCTACAACACCACCTTCTTCATTAGAGAAGATTATAATTTCTAATGGGTGTTTTGTTTTAACGTTGTTTTCATTTAGCACCTTAAGAATTTCTAAAGAGGCCATACTACCAACACAGCCGTCATAATTACCCCCATGCGGAACGCGATCAATATGTGAACCAAATGAAATCGGTTTCATATTTGGTTTTGTGCCTTTTCGTATCCCAATTACATTACCGGCAAAATCAATATGGGTTTCAATATCCATGGCTTTTAATTGCTCAATAACCCATTGCTGGGCAGCAACATCGGCATCACTAAAAGCAACACGTTCGGTTTCTCCATTTTCTTGTATGCCAAACTGGGCAAGATCCTTAATGCGTTTTTCTAATCGCTCTTGATTCACCGACATTTGAGCAATACCTAATAATGGGCTAACAATTAAAAGTATAGCGATTATATTCTTATATTTTTTCATGTTTCTCTGTGCTAAAGTGTTTGTATTATTCTGCAAATATTCCAAAAATAGTTGAGCTAGAATTATAAACTATTGATTAACCTTTCCATTCTATTTTTCTGTGCAATCCATCGCAAAATGGTTTGTTTTCTGAAACACCACAATGACAAAATCCTGTAGTACCTTCTTTTGTGACAATTTCGCCAGAGGCTAATTGAATCTACATATTTTAAAGGTTTTAAGGTAATCAAAAAATGCCTGTTTTGAGAGTTATGGCAATAGCGAATTATTAAATAATTGTTTTGATTTTTTATATGGTAGTTTATAAACCCAATTTTATAATACGAATCGAGGTTGTATATTTATTGCCATAGTCAGTGATGAAAATTAAAATTTGAAATAGCATATATTAATGAAGAAGGAATTAAATATTGAGGAATGGAATAGGGCAGGTCATTTTAAGTTTTTTTCACAGTTCAGCGAACCTTTTCATGGGGTAACCGTAAAAGTGAATTGTTCTAAAGCCTATGATTATGCGAAACAATCTGGCAACTCATTTTTCTTGATTTATTTACATAGAACTTTAAAGGCTGCCAATGCCATAACTCCGTTTAAATATCGAATTGAAGATGGTAAGGTTTTCAAGTATGATCAGGTGCATGCATCGCCAACCATTGGTAGAGATAACGGAACATTTGGTTTTTCTTATATTGAATATGAGGAGTCATTTAATGAATTTAGAGACGCTGCCAATAAAGTGATTGAAGAGGTTAAAAAGTCAACGGGACTAGAATTGCCCACTTGCGGTATCAACGTATTACATTGTTCTAGCATGCCATGGCTAGATTTTACTTCGGTTTCTCATGCACGACATTTTGAATTTGCAGATAGCTGCCCCAAGATCTCTTTTGGTAAAATGACGGGTGAAGGTGAGCATAGGTCTATGCCGGTATCAATACATGTGCACCATGCTTTAATGGATGGTTATGAGGTTGGTTTGTTCGTTGCCGAGTTTCAAAGGCTTATGTCTTTAGATGGTGAAGCTTAATTTTTGGTCAAGTGATTAGAGTTATTGACTTAAAGTTTTAAATGTTAGAATAATCTCTGTACCCTTATTGATTTCACTTTTACATATGATTTCACCATCGTTCATTTCTACAAAATCTTTAGTGATCATTAAGCCAAAACCAGTACCTTTTTCACCATTGGTGCCTTCGCGAACTGTAGTTTGATTATTGTTTTCTGACTGATTATGCCAATCAGTATTCATTCCCAATCCAAAATCTTTGACCCTTATTTCAACACTATCAGAAGTGCATTGAGATGATAATATTACTTTTTGACCTCTCTTACTAAACTTAATAGCATTAGAAATTAAATTGCGAAGCATTACTTTTAGCATGTTTTCATCAATAACGAGTTCTTGACAAGAAATGTCTAGCTCTATTTCTATGGCTTTATCATCTGCCATTCTTTGAAATTCGTTTTTTATTGAATTAAAAAGAGTTTCTAAATTGCATAGTTTTTTGTCTAAAGTGACGCCTTCTAATTGTTTGTATGACCAATCAAGTAATACATTAACCATAGAAATTCTATCAGTTACTTCATTCTTTAATTTTTTGGTAATCTCTTTTAGCTCACTTTCGTCTAACTGACTTTCTATCATTTCAATAATCGTACTTACATTATTAAGCGGTCCTCTAACATCATGGGTAAGTAGTGAAAATAATTTGTTCTTAAGTTTATTTACTTTTTCAAGTTCCTCATTTTGTTTTTCTAAATCTTCTTTTGCTATTTGTAAATGTTTGGTCTGTTTTTCAACTTCGGTTGCAAGTTTATCGTTGGCTTCAACCTGCATATTAATATTATGGTCTTCAATAGATTTAAACTTATAACTAACTAAAATGGAGAACAAAATTAATTGTAATGTCACTAACACTGAGGTAATTAATATGACACCATCGGTTTCTACTTGATAATAATTTTTTGAAAACCAGGCTGCTATATAAAGAATTGAACCGAAAAGATACGGGGTGTATGAGTACAAATAATACTTGTTGAATTTTTCAGTGTTATATAATCGAAATCCTGAAAATAAACAAAGTAGGGTAGTGGATAATGCTGTCATTGCAGCTACCATTATTGTAATATTACGTATCCATTCAAGCTTTATTATAAAATGATTTAATATGTATACTACAGGTAGACTTACTAAAATTATGATAAACACTTTATAAATTGAAGACAGTGTTCGGTGGTTAATTGGAGATATGTTTAAATAGCTCTTTGTGAACATTAATAGTCCAAAAGTGGAAATGACTGCCGTGATTGGGGATACATTGTAAGCCATTAACTTTGCTTGTTCACTAAACGAACCTTCATAAATAAAAATGAGGCTATAATGTAGCGTCAAACCAATGATTAGAATAAAATAGTATAGTAAGATTTTGTGTCTTAGGACTATATAAGATAACAAGTGATAAATACCAAAAACGCCGTAAATTGACGTGAATAGTATAGTAGTAAATTGCTTGTAGTTCAAAATATCCATACTAAAGCTTACAGGTGTTTATGATATAGAGATTGGTTTAAATATCTCTGAACTTATAAGTTAGAGTTTTTTCTTGAGAAAGCGTAAAGGTATTTTAAGCTTCGTCCAAAATATTAGATGTTAGATTTAATTTTTGGAGTTTTTGTTTATTTTAAAGTTTGATTTGTTCAGGAATGAATATTTTGCACAACATAGAAAACTGATTGAAATGGCAGAACTCATAGAACAACTTAAAAATCCCGTTTGGTATTCGTTAAATGAAACACATAAAAGGTTTCTTGTTGAATATGACGGAGTACGATTCTATGATCAAGAGGTGTGCACTTTTGGATCTTTTTTCGATGCATCAAAAACCGAAAAGGCAGCTAGTCAATATATAAAAACGACTGATAGTTTCTTCTTCGTTTCAGAGAATCAAATTCCGATTATTGATGAGACTAAAATTGTTTTAGAACGAAAAATAGATGGTTGTCAAATGGTTTTAAATAAACTGCCGGAAGTTTCAATCACAGATGATATTGTTTTATTGACCAATGAATATATTGATGAGGTGTATGACTTAATCTGGTTGGTTATGCCTGGCTATTATCGTAGAAGAACTTTTGAAATGGGTAATTATTACGGAATTTTTAAGGATGGAAAACTGGTTTCAATAACCGGTCAGCGAATGCAAACTAACCTATTTGTAGAAGTAAGTGCCGTTGTAACTCACCCAGATTATACTAAAAGAGGACTGGCAAAACAACTCATAGCGCACACTACAAAGCAAATTTTAAAAGATAATAAAAAGCCAATTCTACATACCAATAAAGGTAACTTGGCTATACCACTTTATCAGAAATTAGGGTATGAATTAACAAGGGATATGAACTGGTGGATGTATCGTAAAATTTGATTCATCTCATTTTCTAAGGTTAATATTTTCGTATTTTTTAATGATTTAATGAATTAATCCCTTTTTTATTTCATTTTTAAATTTTTTAAAATATCTGATTATTAGTTATATAAAAGTTTTTAAACGACTGTAAACGATAACAAACGAAAGTAAGCGTTTGCAAACCGATTAATCTTTCAATGCTGTTCTAGGTTTGCAGTGTCGAGTCACAATGACTTGATAGTATGAACTGTTAAACCATAAAAATTAGAGAGATGAACGCATTAAAAAACAAAGTACAGTTGATTGGTAATTTAGGGCAAGACCCAGAAATCGTAAACTTAGAAGGTGGCACCAAATTGGCTAAATTTTCTATCGCCACTACAGATAGTTATAAAAACGCGAAAGGTGAAAAAGTTGATGATACACAATGGCATAATATTGTTGCCTGGGGAAAAACAGCTGAGATTGTAGAGAACTATTTAAGCAAAGGAAAGCAAGTTGCCGTGGAAGGTAAACTTACCCATCGTTCTTATGAAACAAAAGAAGGGGAGAAAAGATATATCACAGAAGTAAGGTGTAATGAATTGCTGATGTTGGGGAAGTAGATTGATACGTCTTCACGAGCAGCTACGACGAAGTGATCTGTTAGTTCGGTACACGAATTTGACAGATTGCTTCTTGCTTCGTAAAAATCTAATCCTGTGAAAAGACCTGCTAAAGACATTTTCAAACACTATTTTTGCAAAACATGATTACAACAGAAAAAGACTTAATACCATTATTAAAAAAGCATTTTGGTTACGATTCATTTAAGCCGAATCAATTATCAATAATTGAAGATGCACTTAGTAAAAAAGATGTGTTGGCCATTATGCCTACAGGTGGTGGTAAGTCCCTTTGTTATCAGCTGACGGCATTGGCTCTAGAAGGAACTGCAATTGTGATTTCTCCGTTAATAGCTTTAATGAAGGATCAAGTAGATGTTCTAAAAGCTAACGGAATTGCAGCTGAATATTATAACAGTTCTCAGACCCAAGAAACTCAGCAAGAAATTCTTGGAAAATTAGAAAGAGGAGAGTTGAAACTATTCTATGTAGCACCAGAGAGTTTAGGCTTTTTTAATAACATTCTCGGTAACTTAAAGATTAGTCTTTTTGCTGTAGATGAGGCGCATTGTATTTCATCATGGGGGCATGATTTTAGACCTGCATATACTCAGCTTGGCGGATTAAAAAGAAGATTTCCTAATATCCCAGTGATGGCTCTTACGGCAACTGCTGATAAGACTACTCAAGACGATATTGCTGATCAATTACAAATTCCGAATGCTGAGCGTCACTTGGCATCTTTTAATAGGCCTAATTTATATCTTGATGTAAAACCTGCTCAAGATCGAATAAAACATATTCTCGATTTCTTAGACGATAGACCAAACGAAAGCGGAATTATTTATTGTCTAAGTCGTAAGAGTACAGAATCTATTGCGGAGAAATTACGTAATGCCGGTTTTAAAGCCAAAGCATATCATGCAGGTATGTCTTCAGGTGAACGTTCTTCTGTTCAAGAAGAATTCATTACCGATAAGGTGCCTATAATTGCAGCAACCATTGCTTTTGGTATGGGTATAGATAAAAGTAATGTGCGTTGGGTCATTCATTATAACCTGCCAAAGAACATAGAAGGGTACTACCAAGAAATTGGTCGTGGTGGTCGTGACGGACTCCCAGCTCACGCATTATTATTTTACAGTTTTGCCGATGTGGCTCAGTTGCGTAGGTTTATTACACAAAGTGAAAATGCTGATGTTGAGTATGCTAAGTTAGAGCGCATGCAACAATTCGCCGAGGCATTGAGTTGTCGTAGAATTGCTTTGTTAAATTATTTTGGAGAACAAGTTAGCGAAGGTTGTGGAAACTGTGATATCTGTAATTCGCCACCAGCATATTTTGATGCTACATTATTAGCTCAGAAAGTTTGCTCTGGGGTTGCACGGCTAAAGGAACGCGAGCCTATGGGTATGGTAATAGATGTTTTAAGGGGTGCGCAGAACGCACACGTTTTAGAGAAAGGTTATCAGAACATAAAAACTTATGGTGCTGTAAAAGATGTTTCTTGGTTAGACCTGCAGCAATATGTTATTCAGCTATTGAACCAAGGCGTGCTAGATATTAATTTTAGGGAAGGTGCAAGACTCGGATTAACAGAACAGGCAAAAGAGGTTTTATTTTCTGGTAAAAAGGTTCAGCTTGCAGTATTGCAAAAGGAAACTGAAAAGAAAAAGGCTGCATCAAAATCACGAACTACGAAAACCAATTTATTCGAAAAGCTTCGTTTACTTAGACAACAAATTGCAACGGAACAGAATGTACCTGCTTATGTTGTTTTTGGTGACGCGAGTTTAAAAGATATGGAGGCTAAACTCCCCAAAAACAGGGAAGAGTTTATGCAAGTCTCTGGAGTAGGGCAGGCGAAGTTAGAAAAGTACGCAGATGTGTTTATTGCTGAAATAACTAAAAATGCCCCTGCTAAGAAGTCGAAAAAAGCAACGCACGACCAAACCTTTGAATTGTTTAGTAAAGGATCAACAGTTTCTGAAATAGCTACGTCAAGAAATTTGTCCGAAAATACGATATACGGACATCTAATGAAAAAACATGCCGAAGGTGAAGAGCTAGATTTAAATCAGTTTGTTGATTCAAAAGAAATAGCTGAAATAGAAAAAGCAAAATCTGAACTTACAGATGCTACCGGTCTAAAAGACTATTTTGAATATTTTGAAGAAAAAGTTCCTTATTGGAAAATTAAGTTTGCCTTGTACATGTTAGATTCTTAAAAATAGATATTAGTCCAGTTTAAAAATTAACGGTAACACCCAATTGACCTGGTCCAAAATTAAGATTCCAACTTACCATTTTTGTTTGGTCGTTGTATTTCTCATCATACCTTTTATCTAAATATCGATCAATAGATTCTACGGTAGCAATACTTATGGCAAAGGCAAACACCATATCACTTAAATAATGCTGGCCATCCCAAACACGAGAAATACCCGGAATTGCACCTAAAGTATAAATACCTGCTTTTACCCAAGGATTTTTAAATTGTTTCCCAATTGCGTAAGCATTTGTAAAAGCTAATAATGCATGCCCAGAAGGGAACGAATGAAAGTTTCTGCTTGAATTGAAAGGGTCAAAAGTATCTTTGCCTAAATCTGCCAAAGGTCTTGCTCTACCTACTACAGATTTTAGCACTTGTTGTAGAAGTCCGGCTGAAGTAGCTGATGATATTAATAATACACCTGTTCGTCTTAGTTTTTCATTTTTGGTAATTAATCCTACAGCATATACACCTGATGTTGCTAAATAATTATTTGAAGGACTGCCATAAAATTCACCATAATCACGAATAACTCTAGGGATACCTTCTCTGTTATTTCTAATAAATCTTGATGTTTCGTCATCTACTAAATAAATTAATCCTGTACCAGCTACAACAGCGCCAAATTGAGCCCATTGATCACCTTTCCAATGAAATGGGCGTGCATATGAATATCCAACCCCTGTAAAAATACTACCAACATCGTACTTAAGCATATTCCACCGTGTTTCTGTAGAATCTTTAACGGAGTCTTGAGCTTTTAATGAAATACAAAAGGTTATGCCTAAGAGGATTATTACTTTTTTCATGGCGTAAATTTAAAGTTCTAGTTGTTTATAATATAGTTAATAGCAAATAATATTTAACTCTAAAACTCTTGAAAGAGCTTAAAAATAAATGTTTTGTGCTAATCGGAATGTATTAGCATGCGCTTCAACTATAATCTTAATATTTGGTGAGTAACCACCGCCCATACTACATTGCACCGGTATATTAAAGTTATGACATGTACTTAAAACAAATTCATCCCGTTTTTTACATCCTTCTAATGTCATGCTAAGCGTGCCTAATTTGTCACTTTCTAGAATGTCAACACCACAGAGGTAAAAGATAAAATCTGGCTTAACTGTATTAATTAGTTTGGGTAAATTTTCCTTTAGTATAGAAAGGTATATTTCATCAGTAGTTCCTTTTGGCAATGGAATATCTAAGTCTGACTGTTCTTTTTTAAACGGATAATTACCTTCACCATGCATTGAAAATGTAAAAACTGCATCATCATTCTTAAATATTTCTGCAGTTCCGTTTCCTTGATGCACATCTAGGTCTATAATGAGAATTTTTTTAGCAAGACCATTATTCATTAAGTATCTAGCGCCAATTGCTTGATCGTTTAACATGCAAAATGCCTCACCATGATTGCTAAAAGCATGGTGAGTACCACCGGCAATGTTCATGGCAATTCCATATTCTAAAGCAAAATCACATCCTTTTATGGTACCATCTGCAATAATACGTTCGCGTTCTACCAAGTCTTCTGAAAGTGGAAAACCTATTTTACGTGCCATTTTGGGCGAAATCATCATATTCAATAAATCATAGAAGTACTCAGGATCGTGAACTGCTACAATATGTTTGTCATTTGGTATTTCTGGTTCAAAGAAATTTTCTTCTGCGCAGGTACCTTCATAAATTAATTGCTGTGGTAATAGCTCATATTTTTCCATAGGAAAACGATGTCCCTCTGGTAACGGATGTTTATATATAGGGTGATTTGCTATTTTTAGCATCCGGTTTAATTATTTATGTAGCTTTAATTGAATACGTTTTCTTTGAACATCAACTTCTAAAACTTTCACAATAATTTGCTGATGTAAGTGTACATGTTCATTCACATCTTTAACAAAAGAATCTGATAGGTTAGAAACATGAATTAATCCGCTTTCTTTAATACCGATATCTACAAAACACCCGAAGTTGGTAATGTTATTTACAATTCCTGGTAACAATTGCCCGCTATGTAAATCTGTTATAGATTTAATAGTTTGATCAAATGTAAAAACCTTTGCTTTTTCTCTACGGTCTAAACCTGGTTTTTCTAGTTCTGAGCGAATGTCTTCTAAGGTAGGTAGCCCAACCTCATTAGTACAATACTTATGAAGATCAATTTCTTTAAGTATTGTTTTGTTCCCAATCAGCGATAAAATTTCTGTTTCTTTATCTTTTGCCATTTGCTTAACTATGCCATAACTTTCTGGGTGTACGGCAGAATCGTCAAGTGGATTCTTAGCGTCTTTTATTCGTAGAAAAGCTGCACCTTGCTCAAATGCCTTACCACCTAAACGTGGAACATCCATAATATCTTTTCGACTTGTAAAAGCTCCTTTTTCTTTTCTCTGAGCAACAATATTTTCTGCTAATTTTGGTCCAATACCAGATACATAACTTAATAACGGAACGCTAGCGGTGTTGATGTTTACGCCAACAGAATTTACACAACTTTCAACAACCGTATCTAGTGAGTTCTTTAATTTGCTCTGATCAACATCATGTTGGTATTGCCCAACACCAATAGATTTTGGGTCTATTTTTACAAGTTCAGCAAGTGGATCTGCTAAACGCCTACCAATAGAAACGGCACCACGTACGGTAACATCATAATTTGGGAATTCATCTCTGGCAATTTTAGAGGCGGAATAAATGGAAGCGCCAGCCTCACTTACCACAAATACCTCAACAGGATTATTGAAAATCACCTTCTTTACAACTTGCTCTGTTTCTCTAGATGCCGTACCGTTACCAATGGCGATTGCCTCTATTTTATATGCATTTGCCAACGAACTTAATTTCTTTATTGCGCCAGCAACATCATTTTGTGGCGCATGCGGATAAATAGTTTCATTATGTACCAAATTGCCTTGAGCATCTAGGCAGACCACTTTACAACCCGTTCTAAAACCTGGATCTATGGCAAGAATTCGTTTTTCACCTAAAGGAGCACCCAATAATAATTGTCTTAGATTATTAGAGAAAACAGCAATTGCTTCATCATCTGCTTTTTCTTTTGCTGCTTTTAATAGTTCGTTGGATAAAGACGGGAATAGTAACCTTTTATATGCATCTGAAATGGCTAGCTCAATTTGTTTTCCACAGGCATTATTAGTTTTAATGATTCTGTTTTCGATTCGGTCCAGTAATCGTTCATCATCTAGCTCAATTTTAACCCGGATAAATTTTTCTGATTCGGCACGTAAAATGGCAAGTAATCGGTGAGACGGACATTTATTTAAAGGCTCGCTCCACTCAAAATAATCGCGGAATTTCTGTGCCTTTTCATCATCTTTTTTAGTACCTATTACTTTTGTACTAATAATGGCAAATCTTGCTAATTGGGATCTTATGGAACTTCTTATGTCTGTACGTTCATTAATCCATTCAGAAATAATGTGTCTAGCACCTTCTAAGGCATCATCTTCATTTTCTACCTCTTTGCTGAGATATTTAGATGCCGTAAATTCAATGTCATCATTTCGCTGCGCCATAATGATTTTAGCCAATGGCTCTAATCCGTTTTTACGTGCAACTTCAGCTTTGGTTTTTTTACTTTTTTTGAATGGGAGGTATAAATCTTCTAACTGGGTAAGATCTTCAGAATTATTGAACTTTTGTTTTAGCTCAGCCGTTAAGACGCCTTGTTCGTCAACAGCTTTTATAATGGCTTTTTTTCTCTTTTCTAATGCTTCAAACTGTTCTTTAAATTGAACGATAGCACCAACTTGTACTTCATCTAAATTACCAGTTCTTTCTTTACGATATCTAGAAATGAAAGGTATGGTACAATCGGCATTTAAAAGCTCAATAGTATTTTGAATCCCCTTCTCTGGTAGTTGGGTGTATTTAAGTATATATGGGAGTAATTGCATGTATAATCGTTTAGAACATTTAAAAATACCCATTATTAGGTATTGAAATCAAGCAGTACAAGGTATTTGTGTAGATTTTAATATCCTTTCTTTTCTATTTTTGAATATTTACGGATATCACCTTAAAACCTAAAAGTATAATTACGTCTATAACGGGGTTCTATTTAAAAGCAAAAAGCCTTGGTGAATATTCACCAAGGCTTTTTAAGTTATATTAAAATAGTCTCTAGTTAATCCCTTCCCCATTACCAACACTATCCTCATCTGGGTTTACAAACACTAATTTGCCATCGGCATTTTCCGTCATTAAAATCATGCCTTCACTATCAACACCACGTAAAGCTCTTGGTGCTAGGTTGACCAAAACAGTAACTTTTTTACCGACTATTTCTTCTGGTTTAAAGCTTTCTGCAATACCAGAAACTATAGTTCTAACGTCTAAGCCAGTATCCACTTTTAAGACTAAAAGTTTTTTAGCTTTTGCCATTTTTTCAGCTTCGATAATAGTACCAACACGCATATCTAGTTTTGAAAAATCATCATATGTTATGGTATCTTTTTGTGGCATTAGTTTTTTGTTTTCGTTTTCGTTCGCTTTTTTGGTCGCTTCTAACTTATCCAGTTGAGCTTGAATTTCAGTGTCCTCAATTTTTCTAAATAATAGTTCTGCTTGGTTTATTTGATGTTCAGGCTGTAATAATGCTTCTTTTGTTGAAACATCATTCCAATTTAGACCATCACCTGCGCTTGAATCGATATTTAGAATATTCTTTAACTTGTTAGAAGTAAACGGTAAAAATGGTTCGCTTAAAACGGCTAAACCAGCCGCAATTTGTAAAGCAATATTCATGATTGTTTTTACGCGTTCTTCATCAACCTTAATCACTTTCCAAGGTTCTGCATCGGCTAAGTATTTATTACCTAAACGAGCGAGATTCATTAATTCTTGACCCGCTTCTCTAAAACGGTAGCGCTCAATAGAACTGGAAATGATTCCTGGGTATTTTGATAATTGTTCAAGAGTCTCAGTATCAACATCGGTTAAGTTTCCTGCAGCAGGTACTTTGCCTTCATAATACTTGTTGGTCAGTACCACGACTCTGTTAATGAAATTACCTAAAATGGCTACTAGTTCATTATTGTTACGTGCTTGAAAATCTTTCCAAGTGAAATCGTTATCCTTTGTTTCTGGTGCGTTTGCAGTTAACGTATAACGCAACGAATCTTGCATTTCAGGAAAATCTACTAGGTACTCATGCAACCAAACCGCCCAGTTTTTAGAAGTAGACAGTTTGTTTCCTTCTAAATTCAAGAATTCATTTGCGGGTACATTTTCAGGTAGAATATAACTGCCTTCCGCCTTTAACATAGAAGGGAAAATGATACAGTGAAAAACAATATTATCCTTCCCAATGAAGTGAACTAATTTGGTGTTTTCATCTTTCCAATAGGGTTCCCAATCTTTTCCTTCACGGGCTGCCCATTCTTTGGTAGATGAAATATATCCTATAGGAGCATCAAACCAAACATATAATACTTTGCCTTCACCACCTGGTACAGGCACGGGTATTCCCCAATCTAAATCTCTAGTTACGGCTCTTGGCTCTAAACCGCCATCGATCCATGATTTACACTGTCCATATACATTGGGTTTCCAATCGTCTTTATGACCTTTTAGGATCCACTCTCTTAAAAAATCCTCATACCTGTCTAAAGGTAAAAACCAGTGTTTTGTTTCTTTAGTTGTAGGTACGGTTCCGGTTATGGTTGATTTCGGATTTATTAAATCTGTCGCATTTAAACTAGATCCACAATTTTCACATTGATCTCCGTACGCCTCTTCATTACCACATTTAGGGCATGTGCCTATTACAAAACGATCTGCCAAAAACTGTTGTGCTTCCTCATCATATAATTGTGCCGTAGTTTCTTCAATAAAATCTCCTTTATCATAAAGATTTATAAAGAATTCTGAAGCAGTATCGTGATGAACCTGTGCAGAGGTTCTTGAATAATTGTCAAACGTTATACCAAAATCTACAAAAGACTGCTTAATAATTGCATGATATTTATCGATAATATCTTTAGGAGTTACGCCTTCCTTTTTTGCTTTCATTGAAATGGCTACACCATGTTCATCGCTACCACAAACAAAGGCAACGTCTTTACCTGTTAATCTTAGGTAACGAGCGTAAATATCTGCTGGTACGTAAACACCGGCTAAATGACCAATATGTATTGGACCGTTTGTATATGGTAATGCAGCAGTAATCGTATATCTAGAGGGTGATTTAATATCGGACATCAAAATAAATTAAGCTACAAAAATACTGAATTTGAAGTGAGAATTACTAATTACTTGAGATTAGTAGTAAGCTACTAGATGAAAATTTTAACCGTTTCTAACTATGTCGTTCATGGATATTTTATACTAAAAACATTTAGAATCTGTTATAATGTAAGAAAATACCTATTTATAAACTAAAACATAGATGTTATGGCTGTTGGTAATTCAAGAAAGTTAAAGCTTGATGAAAGCTTAGAGAAATTTAACGCAGGAATAGAAGATGCACAAACAAGTAAAGAAGATGTTGTGCGGCTTTACAAAGACAAGAATCATAGAGTAAAAAAAGAATTGCGGTTTGAGTCCAAAATGAACAATACTAAATTATCATAAAATAAAAAGCCCTATTCAATTTAATTGAATAGGGCTTTTTACATAGTGGGAAACAGATTAAACTACCATCACTGATTTACTCATTTTTTGGTTTTGTACATTAATACGATAAATGTACTTACCTGTTGATAGTTGTTCGGGCATGCGCTCTCGTATATTTATTTCGGTAGAACCTTCAAACATCATTTCGTTAAAAACAGTGCCTACTTTCTGACCTAGAATATTAAAAAGTTCTATATCTACATGTGCCGAAAATGGCATTTCTAAATAGATATGTGGTGTACTATCCGTTGGATAAAAAGGTTTATGTACAACGGCATTTATTAAGTCTGGGTTAAACGGAGTCTCTGCTTCCTCATCAGGATACACAGGTGGTGTTACTTCGCCATCACTATATACAATATCGGGGAAAGCCTCTCCACTACAACTAAAGCCTAAGTCTACCGGTACATACGGTTTGTAATTCAATAAATGCGCCTCAACCAATGGTATGTCTACACATAGCCATTCTGCTAGAACGGTAGCATAGAGATCTCTAAAATCCATTGTGTATTCTAAGTTTCCGCGTCCATCTGGGTCGTCAAGGGTTGGGTGATCGCCAACAAATGCACTACCATTTAAACCTGAACCAAAAAATAAGGTCGGTGTTGCTTTACCATGATCGGTACCATTAGAGCCATTTTCAAAAATTCGTCGTCCGAATTCAGAGAAGGTCATGCTCAATACTTTATCATCTTGTTGGGTAAAGGCTATGTCTTCATAGAAGTTGTTTACCGCAACAGATAAATTGGTCATTAAATTGGCATGTGCCTGTGGTTGATTACCATGGGTGTCAAAACCGCCCATTGAAATCATATACACCTTTGTGCCAAGGTTACCTTTTATTAATCTTGCGATAAGTGCCAATTGGCGGGCAAAGCTATTGTCTTGATATTCTACTTGATTTTGCCCACGTGTGTAAGCATCGTGTATAATACCAGAATATTCATAAGTTGTATTGGCTACTCCTCTCAAAAATTTCAACTGGTCACCGTACATGCAGTCATTGAATAAGGTATCATCTAAACCATAGACAACGCCAGATTCTGCAATTTCCTCTAGTTGATCAACATTAGAAGTTACAAATGCATAGTTTGTTTCATCACCCTGAAAAACCAAACTACCAAACTGCCCAATTTGTATGGCAGCTGGTGCCGCTGGGGGATTAACTAAATAATCTGGGTACATGTTTTCAAAATGCCTACCCATCCATCCGGTATTTAAACCGCTGAATCCTGTAGTTTCTATGTCGGTGTTAGCAAAGATATCTGAACCTGTAAAGTGAGATAAACTTTGTCCTTCATAACCTACACCATGCACTGCTTTGAACTGACCTTCTTCCCACATTGGAGCCAAAGAACTCATGTATGATGGTACACCGAATTCATCAGTCAATTTTAAAACCTTACTTTCTGGTATATAGATATTAGGTCTTGCATTGGCATAACTATCATATTGTTCAATAGGTATGACCGTGCTTAATCCATCATTACCACCAGACAGGCGAATAAGTATTAAGATATTATCTGTTTCGGCAGCTGATATGCCCGCCGATAATGGCGATGGGGCAGAAGCCGATAACATATTTGCACCTAGCATCATTGAGCCTGAGCCCGCAATGCCCATTGCTTGTAAAAAAGAGCGTCTGCTCCATGTTTTATGTTCTTCATCATGACCTTCGTGTTGAAGACCTTTAAATGGGGAGTGGTGTGTGTTGCACATAAGAGTAGGTGTTATTTTAATTGAAACTCAGGTTGTCTAGCTAAATACTGAAAAAGGAGGTAAACTTGAAACGGACCTTGTTGCCAAGTAGCCAGCGTCCACGATTCTTGATTACCACCATTGTAGTAAACATCTTCTACATCACTTCTGAATATGGCAAATGCTTTGGCATATTCTTCTTCATTTAGAAGACCCTTAGTTAAAACGAAATCTATAATTAGTCTAGCAACCTCGTCGGGGTTTGAGCTTGTTAAACCTGTATTTCCTGATATTTCTAGTCCAAATGTTCTAAATTGCTCATTGTCTGCCATATAGAATTCTTCTAATATGCTTTCAATGGTAAGCCAACGCCCAATCATAAAATTGGTGTTGATCCATGACCTGTCTCTTTGCCAACCGGCAACATCAAAAGGTTCAAATATTTCTTGGCTTAATAAGGCACTGTAATTGACCATTTCGGCAACATTAGTGTCTGTGTAGCTAAAGCCTGATTCATTTAGTGTGTTAAAATAGAAATCTACCGGACTCTTTATAATTACTCCAATAGCTTCATCGTCAAAAAAGTGCTGACTCTTAAATAAAAGTCTTAACACTGGTGCCAATTCAAAGTCATTGGTTACTAATGTGGCAGCCAAACCATCAATAATCATTTGTGCGTTATTCGCATCATCTTTAGAATCTGGGTGCACAAAAAATTCATATAATTTACGGCAGATGAATTCTGCTATTTCTGGTGCTCTTTGTTCGAAGAGTATATTGATAACATCATCATATCCCCAATTGCCGGTTTGACCTAATATAGTTTTGGAACCTTCATCATGCTTAGTAGCATCAAAGGCTACAGGTGAACAACCAACTTCGCCACGTTCTACATAACCACTTAAGGCTTTTGCTGTTTCAATTATATCTTCTTCAGTATATCCGTTGCCTTCACCCAAAGTAAATAGCTCATACAATTCACGAGCATAATTTTCATTAGGGTTGTTACCATTGTTATACACACCATCTAAGTAATATAACATGGCATTGGTTAACCCAATTTCACTAGTAAAGGTTTTAAAATTACCTAAAGAGTTACGTTGAAGACAGTCTATATATTGATATAAAAAAGAATTACAGTTATAAACTTCTAATTCAGTAACAAAATGATTGCTCCAGAAAAAGCTTAACCGATCTCTTAAATTGTTATTTAAAAGACCATTGGCATACGCCAATTGAAATTCAGATTTTTGTTCTCTCTTTAGTTGATTGCTTGCATCACTGTCTGCAGGGTAATTGTCATTGTTCCAATTTGCCCAAGCTGGCGTAGCTATTTCTGGCATGCTTAAAGCTTCATCTATTAAACTATCTACCAATGCAGCGGCAGATTGACCGGTAGCTTGGTTTATAGTGGCGACAGAGGCGCTAAATCCTAATCGTCTGTATAAATGAGCTGCTCTTAGCTGATCTAGATTAGCTGTATACGGAGCAAGAGTAGAAGTATTACAATTAATGAAATATTCCATATCTTAAAATAGGCGTTTGTATTACGTTCGTAGAGTTGGGGCTTCTATGTAAACGTCTCGAAATTTGGTATAGTATTTAAAACTATCTATTTTCGATAATCAGAAGTCAAATAACGAGATTTATTGGTAAAAAGGCGTTAAAATTCCAATATTTTCGATGAATTGCACAATCCACTAACAACATCATGGGAAAACATAATGAATTTGGTAAAGAAGGGGAACAGATAGCAGTTGATTTTCTCAAAAAGAACGGGTATATAATTAAGTATAAAAACTATAGATATCTGCAGGCCGAAATTGATATTATAGCAAGAAAGGGTGACATTTTGGCAATTGTTGAAGTTCGTTCAAGAAGTTCAGATTTTATAGAGAATATAGCTGAAACGGTAACTGCAAAAAAAATTAAGCTGTTGGTTATGGCCGCAGACCACTACGTTACCGATAATAACTTAGACGTTGAGGTGCGTTTTGATATTATAACCATACTCAAAAATAAGAGTAAATTTGAGTTAGAACATTTAGAATCTGCCTTTTATCATTTCTGAGTAATCTACTAAAAGAGTAGATTTATTAAAAAACATTTTGTTTTATTTGTAACAAGTTGTTATATTTGCACAACAACCATACAGTAAAATGAAAACAATATCATCAGTCGTTGAAGAGTACATTAAGAAAAAGCCATTTTTACAAAGTGCTCTAGCTCAGGGTATCATCAATCTTACATCGCTATCTAGAATAGTGAAACCAGAGATTGAGCATGAATTAGGTAAAGACATTCGTAATGGCGCAATTGTAATGGCATTAAAACGCCTGTCCGATGATTTGGAGTTTAGGGCGACCCATAAGATCCTAAAAGTGTTGAAAAATATTGGTGAGATAACCGTAAGATCATCACTTACCGATTATACTTTTTTAGCTTCAGATAAAATATTGGTACATCAAGCTAAGTTGCTTGAAGAGATCAATAATAATCAAGATGTTTTCTACACCTCTAGCCGTGGTGTAAACGAAATCAACATAGTAATTAGTAATGTGATGGATAAAACAGTTGAGAGACTTTTCAAAGACGAAAAGTGTACTCAAAAAGCGGAAGAGCTTTCATCCATTACCGTAAAACTACCTGCAGAAAACGTTTCAGTACCTGGTATTTATTACTTTATATTTCAAAGGTTAGCTTGGGAAGGGATTGTTCTTTATGAAGTAATCTCAACCACAAATGAATTTACTATTCTAGTAAATGATGCTCAAGTAGATATGGCATTTAAAACAATAAAGGATTTAAAGGCGCTTTAGTTTTCTAAAAACTCTACCACTTCTTTATCAGATTCTGGTTTAGCCAAAAAACGTTTTTCACTATCCAATATAAAATAGGTAGGTGTGCTTTGTATGCCAAATGTATGTGCATACTCACTTTCCCATCTACCTAATGCTATAGCGTGATTAAAGCTTGGTAATGTTGCAGAAACTTCTTTCCAGTTAACATTATCATCTTCTAGACCAATAGCGATAATTTTTAGATTGTCATACTCTTTAACTTCTTCATGTAATGCAGGAAGCTCTTTTAAGCAGTGAGAGCAAGTGCTGCTCCAAAACACTAGCAGATAATTTTCGGCTTCTTCCATCGTTAAAAGCGATTGTTTTTTACCATTTGCCTGCCAAATGATATCTGGCGAAACTGCTCCAATTCTTAATCGAGCTGCCAGTTCTAGCTCATCGACCAATTTTTGATTATTGTTGGCTATTGCCAATTTCTTCAAATGGTTTTTAAAAATATAATCTTGAACACTAGGCATATCATTTACATCTGCTATTTTCCATAATTGATGCATAGACCTTTCTTGAAAACCGATCGGAGTAGATTTTATAAACTCAGCTGTGGTCTTTACGTTTTTGTTTACCTCAATTGCTAATTGTTCCTTTGTAGTGATATCTGTAGGGAGTGCCGAAAAAACATAACTAGCGAATTTATCGGTTAAGAAATTAGAGCCTTGTAGAACGGGATCATTTATTGCTAAATGGTCAAAATGATGTTGCTTTTTATTTTTAAGAAATGTTTCTAAATCTTCAAATTCTGAAGGAATGTAACTTCTGTTCGCCTTAATAAATTTGTGGGCAATAGTTGTAGCATGCTTTTCTTCAAAAGAGGTCTGTATCGCATTTAATTCTTTTATAATGCTTGTATATTCTTTGTTCGGTTCGTTATTGGTTTCATAAAACTCTATCAGCTTATCTTGCGCAGCAGTTATCTTAGAAAAGTATTCTCGGTACCACTTATTTTCTTCAGAATTTGTAATGGTCAAGCCATCTTGAAGATTGAAATTGAATTTTACATCTTCTTTTTTATTGTAAATGACATCAATATAAAATTCATCTTGTGGTACTGCATATACCAATCTATACATACCAGCTTGAGCGGTTAAAGGCATTTCTAGTTCAAATGAGCCATCTCTTACGGCGCTGTCAACGCTATAACGTTCACCATTTGGTGTTAGCTCATAGGCGATCAACCATTTAAAATCTTTTGGAGGGGAGAAGTTTCCGGCAATGGAACCTTGGGCTTGAATACTTAATGAAATAAATAGGAGGCAAATACTAATAAGAACTTTCATACTTTTTTTAAAACAATTATCGGACCAATATGTATTGTACTAATTACAAAATATGCTATTATGTTTTTATAAATCCATGTAAAACACTGATGTAATGGGGTATACTATAAAGTTAATAAAAGTAATATTCAGAAAGCAATTGTGGGCTTTAATTTTGAAAAGCTTATGAAAATTCTTTTTTGATCTCCATATGGCCCAGAGCTTCAGCTATTTTTACAAGCTCCTTATCGTGAAGAAAACCATCAGAAATAGCCACTTCGTTTAAAAGTTTGGCAACTTCTTTCTTTTTAGGTAAAGACATTAAGCTAAGAATATTAAAAGCTTTGTCCTTATTCAAATTTCTAGCTTGACCTACAAAGAAACTATCAAAAGTAAAACGATCCATTAATTGCGTAAGATATCGCATTTCGGCAGGGTCTACTTTGCTATCTGCTAAAATAACATAGTCTACCATTTTTACTAAAGCTAATTTCTCTTCTTTTGTAAAATCTACCATTCTCTTAATTACTCTGTTTCTTCTCCAAGACCAATATTAATAAATGTATCAATAATAAGGTCCATTTCTTTTTTATGGATGGCACCATCAGATATAGCTACTTCATCAAGAATCTCTGCTAAGGCCTTCTTTTGTTCGTGTGGTAAATTGTAGAGTGTTACTAAAGCATTATCATACTCTAACAATTTTGCGCGTTCTAAAAATGCATCGTCAAAACCAATTTTGACTTTAAGTTTATTTAAGGTTTCTACTTCTGCAGGATGAATTTTACCGTCGGCCTCTATAACTTCATAAATCATCTTTACAAAGGCTGCTTTTACAAACTCTTCAAACTCCATACATTTTATTTTTGGAGTCGAAAGATAAGGAAAATGGTAAGACTTTTTAATATGGTTGTGAAAGGAGTTCTACAACATTTTTAAAAGTTATGAGTAGTAGCTGTTAACAAGTTCGAAGCGAATATTTTAAGCTTTGTATATTTAATTTTTATTATGCTTTTTTAGAGAGCCCTATTTCAGAGAAAACATGTCGTATAACATCACTTTCTTTCTCATGAATATAGCCGTCAGATATGGCTACGTCTTTTAATATTTGGGCTAATTCGCTTTTTTTATCCTCAGACATATCTTTTAAGATGTTTACACTTTGCTCTAAATCGATACTTCTAGCCTGAATCAAGAAATTACTATCAAAGTCAATGATGGTCATCAATTTTGTTAGGGCATTAATTTCGCCGTTATGCACTTCGCCATCGGCTACAATAACTGAATCGATTAAATGAACCATGGCTAATTTTTCTGGTATTTCAAATTCCATTATACAGTTGTTTTTTCTTTAATTTCAAAAGGCTTTAATGCCAAATATGCTCTATCAGTAGATCTTATATTTTCAAAAACCAATAATAAGCGTAATCCGTTTCGGGTCTTTTTTTCTTTGATTTTACATTGCTGTGCATGTGACTGTACATATTGTAAAACCCTTGTAAATGTTGAAGTCTGGTAAAATTCTGATTGTTGGTCGCTTAAAAAGTACCCAATCATTTTACCTTGTTTCATCACTATTTTCTCTAGACCAATGCTATTTGCTATCCATTTTATTCGAACAGAATTTAATAGATCTTGAGCTTCTTCTGGTAATTCGCCAAAGCGATCCACTAATTGTGCCTCAAATTTTTGAAGCGCTGCTTCGTCTTTTACCTGGTTGAGTTCTGTATATAACGTTAGTCTTTCAGTTATATTATTAATATAATCGTCTGGAAAGAGCAATTCGAAGTCAGAATCTATCTGTGTTTCTTTAACAAAAATCTTCTCATGCTTACCTTCAACCTCTTCGTATAGGTCTTTAAATTCATTCTCTTTTAGTTCATCTATGGCTTCAGCTAATATTTTCTGATATGTTTCAAAACCTATTTCATTGATGAATCCGCTTTGTTCACCACCTAACAAATCTCCTGCACCACGAATCTCTAAATCTTTCATGGCAATATTAAAGCCGCTGCCCAATTCTGTAAATTGTTCTAATGCTTCAATACGTTTACGTGCATCATTGGTCATTACTTCATAAGGCGGAGTTATAAAGTAACAAAATGCCTTTTTATTTCCACGACCAACACGACCACGCATTTGGTGTAAATCACTCAATCCAAAATTATTGGCGTTGTTTATGAAAATGGTATTAGCATTGGTAACATCCAGCCCACTCTCAACAATAGTGGTAGAGACCAAAACATCGAACTCACTATTCATGAAGCCAAGCATTAATGCTTCTAGTTTTTTTCCTTCCATTTGACCATGACCAACTGCAACCTTGGCATCTGGTACCAAACGCTGGATCATTCCTGCAACTTCTTTAATATTTTCAATTCTATTATGAATGAAGAATACCTGGCCGCCACGTTCAATTTCATAACTAACGGCGTCTCGTATAATTTCTTCATTAAAGCGTACTACCCGACTTTCAATAGGGTATCTATTTGGTGGTGCCGTTGTAATCGTAGAAAGATCACGAGCAGCCATCAAACTAAATTGAAGTGTTCTTGGTATTGGCGTAGCCGTTAATGTAAGTACATCAACATTTTCTTTGATCGACTTTAATTTGTCTTTTACGGCTACTCCAAATTTTTGTTCTTCATCAACAATTAATAACCCTAGATCTTTAAATTGAACATTTTTGTTTACCAGTTGATGGGTACCAATAATGATATCGACCTTGCCTTCGCCTAATCGTTGTATTGTATCTTTTTTCTCTTTTGCAGTTCTAAATCTGTTCAGATAATCTACCGTTACCGGCATATCCTTTAATCGTTCTGCAAAAGTACGATGGTGTTGAAATGCCAATATAGTAGTAGGTACTAAAACTGCTACTTGTTTGCCATTATCAACGGCCTTGAATGCTGCACGAATAGCTATTTCTGTTTTTCCGAAACCTACATCTCCACAAATTAAACGATCCATAGGTCGCTCACTTTCCATGTCTCTTTTTACATCTTCGGTAGCAGTACTTTGATCGGGAGTATCTTCATAAATAAATGAAGCCTCAAGTTCATTTTGCAAATAACTATCTGGGTTATATTGAAATCCCTTTTCTAGCCTTCGTTTTGCATAAATTTTAATAAGATTAAACGCAATTTTCTTAACACGCGATTTGGTCTTATCCTTAATTTTTTTCCAAGCTCCAGATCCTAGTTTGTAAATTTTTGGCGGTGCACCATCTTTACCATTGAACTTTGAAATTTTGTGTAAAGAATGTATGCTAACGTATAGGATATCTCGCTCACCATACATCAATTTTATAGCTTCTTGCTTTTTGCCTTCAACATCTATTTTTTGTAATCCGCCAAACTTACCAATACCGTGATCAATATGGGTTACGTAATCACCAATCTCTAGTTTGTTAATTTCCTTTAAAGTAATTGCTTGCTTTTTAGCATAACCGTTTTTTAAATGGAATTTATGATACCGTTCAAAAATTTGATGATCGGTATAACAAACCAATTTTTGGTCGTCATCTATAAAGCCTTGAAATAGGGGAGAAACAATAATTTGATAATGTACATGTTCGTTAACCTCTTCAAAAATATCATGAAAACGTTTGGCTTGTTGCTCACTGGCACAAAAGATGTAATTGGTGTAGCCTTTATCTTTATAGCTATTTAAATTTTCAATTAATAAATCGAATTTTTTATTAAAAGAAGGTTGTGGTTTAGAGTGGAATTCGACAAAGTCAATAGCATCTCGCTTAGCATCTTGGGTTAAAAGTGTAAAGCCAGATAGTTGTTGTTTAAATTCAGCACCGCCCATAAATAACTCTTCTGGTTCGGCATGCTTAATGTCTTTTGATAATTTTGTAAAAGCTTCTTTAGCCTTTTCAAAGAAATCATTTAATCTGTCATATAAATAGTCGGTATTTTTAGCAAAAACGAGCGTATTCGATGCCACGTAGGTCAAAAAACTCTGTCTTTTATCAATCAAAAACTTGTCGGCCATATTCGGCACAATTGTTATTGATTTTACCTTTTCTTTTGAAAGTTGTGTTTCTACATCAAAGGTTCTAATACTATCTATTTCATCACCAAAAAACTCTATTCTATAAGGCTCATCATGCGAGAAAGAGTACACGTCGACTATACCACCACGAACCGAAAATTCACCTGGTTCGGTAATAAAATCTACTCGTTTAAATTTGTATTCAAATAAAATTTCATTTAAAAAATCTAAAGAAAGTGTATCCCCTAATTTCATTTTTAGGGTATTCTTGTCTAATTCTTTTCTTGTAACTACTTTTTCAAAAAGTGCGTCTGGGTAGGTGACTATTACCGCTGGTTTTTTTCTAGAGTTTATTCTGTTTAAAACTTCGGCGCGTAAAAGTACATTGGCATTATCTGTCTCTTCTATTTGGTAAGGTCTTCTATAACTACCTGGGTAGAAAAGTACCTTGTCTTCGCCAATAAGACGTTCTAGATCATTTAAATAATAGGCAGCTTCTTCCTTGTCATTAAAAATAGCCAAGAATGGCCGGTCTTCTGCATTGAATATACTGGTAAGCACAAATGAAAGTGATGACCCTACAAGACCTTTTAATTGAATGTTTTGGGATTCTGATTTTTTAGAATCGGCAATAGTATTTTGCAGTTTCCCTATCTGGGGAGACTGATTATACCGTTGTTGGATAGAAGAATGACTCAACAGTTTAAAATTTTTACAAATATACACATACCTAAGAAATGGATAAGACTCATTATTATCGAATATGGGTTACAAGTTGCCTCTAAAAAGTTGCACCTTGGAGTGTAGTAGAAAAAAAGTGATATGGAAGATAATGAGTTTGATGTTTTTGTAATAGGAAGTGGTATTGCAGGGCAAACAGTTGCTAAAGCCTGTGTGGCTAAAGATTTAAAAGTTGCCATTACCGATAATCGTGAATTTGGTGGCACTTGTGCAAATAGAGGTTGTGATCCTAAGAAAATATTACTTGGTGCAATAGAAGCATATGAGTTGAGTAAAAACTTAAAAGGAAAAGGTATAAGCAAAACTGCGAAAATTGATTGGAAGCAATTGCAAAAGTTCAAACGAAATTTCACCTCTAATATACCTGCATCTACAGAGCATAATTTGGCAGAACTGGGTATTACGTTGTTCCATCAATCTCCCGCGTTTTTAGACGAGAATACCATTTTGGTGGAAGGAAAGAAAGTCGTTGCCAAGAAAATTGTAATTGCAACGGGTTTAGTACCACGTACTTTAATAATGCCTGGAGCAAAGCACTTCAGGGAGAGTGATGATTTTTTAAATCTAAAAAAGCTACCAAAGAAAATTGTTTTTGTTGGAGGAGGATATATTGGGATGGAGTTTGCTCATATGGCAGCAAGAGCTGGTGCCAAGGTTACTGTAATTGATACAGGTAAGAGACCTTTACATGCTTTTGAGGCAGATTTGGTTGATGAACTTAGAAAGTACTCTGAATCTTTAGGGATAAATTTCATTTTTAAGGCTACACCAAAGGCATTGAAAAAGAAACGAAAAAAACTCACGCTAAGGTATGAGATAGAAGGGAAGGAACACACTATTGAAGCCGAAGCATTTTTTAATACCGCTGGTCGTGTACCCGCATTGGCAGGTTTAGATTTAGAAAAGGGAAATGTTCAATTTGGAGATAAGGGTGTAGAAACAAATACTTATTTACAAAGTACTAGTAACCCAAATGTTTATGCTTGTGGAGATGTGTCTGACAAGAATTTACCGCTTACTCCGCTTTCGGGCAGACAAGGTTATGTGGTTGCTGAAAATATAATTAATGGAAATGACAAGAAATTAGATGTGCCAGTAATACCATCTGTAGTATTTACTTCTCCAAACTTGGCTACTGTTGGGTATTCTGAAGAAGAAGCACGTAGCCGTTATAAAAATATAAGAGTAAATTTTGAGGTTGCAACTGGTTGGTTTAATGCAAAGCGAATAAATGCACCATTGTATGCATACAAAGTGATTATAAATGATAAAACTGGCGAAATTGTTGGTGCGCATCTGTTAGGACCTGATGCTGGAGAAACCATCAATATATTTACGTTGTCCATCAATAATAAAATGACTGATCGCGATATAAAATCTACTATATTCTCTTATCCATCTTGGGGTAATGATATAAAAAGTATGGTTTAAGATTTCTCTTGTAATCGTTCTTGCAATTTTTTAAACGGACTAGTTTCTCGGTTTTTGAATGCATGAAAGGCAATGGCAATAAAGAGAATTACGGTTCCTGTCATTGCTGCGTATGCGATGTAAATATTCGATTCATTATGTCGTACATAAATAGCGAATAATGCCCAAATACCAACAAGGGCAAATTCTCGCATATTTCTTTTCCAAATCATTAACAAATTAATGATGGTGGCTGCTACAATCATATTTATCGTCCAGGCTTGTTCAGATAATACTCCGCCGTTCCAATCTAATTTGCTCAAAAAAGCTGATATGTTTGCAATAGTGGCTACAGTAATCCATCCACTATAAAAACAAATGGGCCACCATATAAAGGCAATGGTAGTTACTGGAGCATCCCAACGCTCCATATTGGTATTTAGAATAATCTTAATCAATGAAAGCAATATTCCGAACATAATAATCACTGAGAGTCCGGTGTAGTTGTACATGAACGCAATTACCCAGCAACAGTTTAAAATGTTCGCTAAGACAAACCAATACCCTGTTTGTTCAATGAAATCGCTTGGTTTATCACTAAAAAAAGCTCTTTTTACTTGAAATATGCCATAGCCCAACAATCCTAAAAAGATTACGCCCCAAATGGCAAAAGCGTATGCTGCAGGAGTAAACAAGTTTGCATACTGTGCACTCATCTCACCAATTGTAGTATCGTTAAGTGAAAATGCTTGCGAAATGTAATTAACCACAATAACTAAAACTACAGATGCTAAATTGAGTATGGATAATTTCTTTTTCATAACTGTAAAGCTATTATGGTTATCTTATAAAGTTATGCTCTTTAGCGTATTAAAAGAACTATTTTCGGTAATTCCGCTTTTTTTTTACCTCTTTTATAGGAACGGGCAGTACAGCATCACCTAAAAGGGCGAAAACTTCACAACCTTCACAAGGTTCTAAGGTGTATGTACCTGTAAATTCACCAAATGCCGGTACAATCATTTGATGATCGGTTTTGTAAAAGCAAGGTAATCGAACAGATTGTCTTCCTAATCCACTAAGTTTTATTGCAGGATGTATATGTCCTGAAAAGTTGAATAAACCATCTCGTTCTTCTGGGTGATGGGTCAAAAGAAAAGATTCTAATACTAATTCTGGTATTACTTTTATATGTAATTCTTCATATTTCAGTGGAGAAATAATATCGTGATTGCCGCTCACTAAAATTATTTCTTGTGGAGTAGCCTTCACCCATTGTTCAAAAAGAAACCATTCTGTGTTTAATGCAGAATGAAACAAATCGCCTAAAAAAAGTATTGATTCTGGTTTAAAATGATTCACTACAGAGGTTAATGCATCAAAATTTTGTTGTACCGCCTGTTGTGGAACTGCAGCACCATATTTTCTAAAATGAGAAACTTTGCCTAAATGAACATCACTAATTATTAACATTGATTTTTCTACCCAAAAGAGCGAGCCAGAAAAGTGCATTTCAAAGGTTGAGTCGTGAAGGGTAATTGAATGGGTCATCGATGCAAAATTACCTATTTCTTCATCAATAGTGCAGCCATTTTTTTAATTCGGTCAGCCAATTTTTCACTTGATAATTTTTCGCGCCCCACACGTTCCGTAATCAAAGGGAAAGAAAATGGTGTAGGTTGCTCGCACGCTTTCCAAACAATATCTTGAGTGGCAATACGCTCTAATGAAAGTCTTAAACGACCTTCTTCTAACTGGTGTTCAAAAGTCTCTGTAAATGCTTGTTGAAATAATAGATTATCTGGTTCGTAATCTCTAAAAACATCGAACAATAATTGAGAACTGCTTTGTAAATGTTTCATTTTAATCCCTTTTTTAGGGTAGCCAGTAAATACCATTCCGCTAATAATAGCAACATCCCTAAATCTACGACGTGCCATTTCTGTGGCATTCAGACTTTTCTGTAAATCGTCTAGCATAAAATCTGTGGTAAACAAATCATTATCCAACACTTGTTGTATATCTATTGGTTGATCTGATAGTAGTTCAAAACCGTAATCATTAAAGGCCAATGAAAAAGTAATAGGGGATAGTAGGCTAATTCGATACCCTAATAAACTGCCCATGGCTTCATGTACAAATCTACCTTCAAAAGGATAAAAGAGATGATGGTAGCCATCGCGAGTTTTAAAGGTTTCAATTAGAAATTCTGATGGTTTGGGTACAATACTATCTCTTCTTTGTCGGTCAAAAAGAGGTTTCAATGCTCTTATTTCTGCAGATTGATTTTTTATAGGTTCGCCCGAGCTGTACAGTTCATTTCTGAGAAGCTCAGACATTTGTGCAGATAGGGTTAGACGACTTCCCATCCAACTAGAAATTTTATTGGTTTTCTTATTGGAATTTCGCACCTGTACGGTCATTTCTTTAATTCGAATAAATTCTAAATTTCTGCCAGCAAATGTGAATACATCACCTTTGTTAAGTTTAGAAATGAAAAATTCTTCAATAGAACCTATATACCCGCCTTTTTGGTATTTAACGGCTAAGTTTACATCGCCTACTATGGTGCCAATTTGAAAACGATGCCGCATTGCTACGCCACGATTGTTGACCTTGAATTTTCCGTCTTCTTCAACTTCTACTTTTTTATATTCATCATAACTCTGTAAGCTTTGACTACCCATGACCAAAAAGTTCAATAACCATTGCCATTTATCTTCGGTAAGGGCTTGATAGCAAAAAGTCTGTTTTACTTCTTGGTAAATTTCTTTAGGATAGAATCCGTCTGAAATCGCCAAGGTGGTCAAGTATTGCAATAGCACATCATAGCTATTAAGATATGGCATACGGTCTTCTACTGTGTTCAACTTTACCGCTTTTTGTAATGCCGATGCTTCTATAAGTTCAATGGCGTGCGTTGGTAGAAAATAGATAACACTTTCTTTACCAGGTCTATGACCACTGCGCCCTGCACGTTGCAGGAAACGAGCAACACCTTTGGGTCCGCCAATTTGAATAACAGTTTCTACAGGGGCAAAATCTACCCCCAAATCTAAACTTGAAGTACAAACTACCGCCTTTAGCTGTTCATTACGAATAGCATTTTCAACCCAAACTCTTGTCTCTTTATTTATACTGCCATGATGCATTGCCATTTCACCCGCATATTCAGGGTGTTTTTCCAAAATTTTCTGAAACCAGATTTCGCATTGACTTCTGGTATTTGTGAACAGTAGGGTGGTTTTGCTATTGTTTATAATGGGAATTACTTCTTCCAACAAATGAAGTCCTAAATGACCTCGCCAAGGAAAGGTTTCCATCTTTTTCGGAATAATACTCTTTACGGTTATCTTCTTATTGATATTGGCTTTGATGAGAACGGAGTTTTCTAGAGCTTTAGATTCAGTACCCAGTAACACATCTCTGGCTTGTTCTAAATTACCAATGGTTGCAGATATGCCCCAAATTCTTAATTGAGGGGATACATTTTTAAGCCGAGATAAGGCAAGTTCCATTTGTACACCTCTTTTGGTACCCAAAATTTCATGCCATTCATCTACTACAATGGCGGTGCAATCTTTAAATATTTTCTCGTAGCCTTTTGTAGCTAGTAATAGTTGCAAGCTTTCGGGAGTGGTAATTAGCAGATCTGGCATTTGCTTTTTTTGCTGCGCCCTTTCTTTTGTTGAAGTATCGCCAGAACGGATGCCAACTGTCATTTGCGTACCTAAATCTAAGGTGATGCGTTCTGCGGATTGTTTTATTTCTTGTGAAAGCGCACGCAGCGGAGTAATCCAAATTGCCTTTAATCCTTTTTTGTGTTTAGTTTTATAATTAGGATTGTTTTTAATGTAATTCAGTACTATAGGAAACCACAATGCATAGGTTTTACCACTGCCTGTCGGAGCGTTTAGTAGCCCGTTTTTACCCTGCAGAAATGCCTTCCAAGTATCTTTTTGGAATTTAAATGGTTTCCAATCTTGTTCTTGAAACCAATTTTCTGCAATGGAATACAATTGTTCTCGGTTCATTACGGAATTAAGTTTTTCAAATCATCCAACGTATTTGCTTCGTGAATGTTCTTGTCCTTTCTCCATCGTAACATTCTTGGAAAACGTGTGGCTATACCACTTTTATGACGTTTTGATAATGCAATACCTTCAAAAGCGATTTCGAATACATGATGCGGAGTAACACTACGAACAGGACCGAAACGTTCTAAAGTGTTTTTCTTTATCCATGCATCTAGTTTTCTAAATTCTGCATCTGTTAATCCGGAATAGGCTTTTGCAAACGTAACCAATTCCTTTTCTCCTTCTTCATTATCCTTCCAAAGGGCAAATGTATAATCTGTAAAAAGGTTGCTTCGTCTACCGTGACCTCTCATGGCATAAGTAAGTACGGCATCTATAGTTAATGGGTCTACTTTCCATTTCCACCAATCACCCTTTTTCCTGCCTACTAAATAAGGAGAATCCTTTCTCTTAAGCATGAGTCCTTCACTATGCATTTCGCGAGAGCGATCGCGTTCATCTGCCAATTCAATCCAAGAACTAAAATGCATTGTTTCAGATAGATGTAAAGGTATATTGGCTTGTTTATGTTCAGATACCACGTTTTTAAACATGTTCTCTAATATATGTCTACGCTCAATAAAAGGTAGCTGACGAATGTCTTTACCTTCCCATTCTAAAATATCATAGGCTTTTAAAATAACAGGAACTTTTTTTAAGAGTGCTGCTGATATATTTTTGCGACCTATACGCGTCTGTAGATCATTGAAAGTGCCGATGGTTCCTTCAATATAAGGTAGAATTTCTCCGTCTATAACGGTGCCGTTTGGTATAACGTTTACAAATTCATTAAACTCCGGGTACTTATCCGTTACCAATTCTTCACCACGGCTCCATACAAACAGTTCATCATTTCTAAGAATTACCTGAGAGCGAATGCCATCCCATTTATGTTCTGCCGACCATTCATTTATATCGCCTAAATCTGCTGCTTCGCCTTCTATAGCATAGGCTAAATAAAAAGGGTAAGGTTTAGATAGGTAATCGCTTTCGTTTTCTTCGAGAACCAACTGTTGAAAAGATATTGTATTTGGGTCCCAGTTCCCCATCAATTTATAAGCTAAAATATCCTCGTCTATTTCAGTTGCTTTAGCCAATGCGCGGGTCATTAATTTTTGACTAACGCCAATTCTGAATCCGCCAGTAATGAGTTTTGTAAAAACAAAGCGTTCATAATAGTTAAGCACTTTCCAGTTTTCATAGAGATATGCTTTTTTATCATCATCTGTCTTCTTTTTTAGGGCAATCATTTCTTCTAGAAAAACCGTTAAACCTTTTTCTGAAGATTGATTGGCTGCAGGAATGACCAAGGCAATAGTTTCTGCTAAATCACCAACGATATGGTAACTCTCTTCAAATAACCAAAGTGGAATATTTGCCAATTCAGACGCCCAAGTTCTTAGCAGGGTAGTGTTAACTGGTCTTGGTGGTCTACGATGCGAGAGTATGGCAATTGTCCAAACTTTGTCCACATCACTGGCTTTTAGAAAGTAGTCTGTTAAGGCCTGTACTTTTATAGTAGTCTTATTGGTACTATCTAGTGTTTTTATAAGGAGTGCGAAGTTTTTCATGCTGATATAGATGATTTTGAAGCTACGGCAGCTTCTATTTCTTCCTCTCCATATTGTGTTGCTTCGGTGCGGGCATCATAGCCTTGTTCGCGAAGGTATTTTGAAAATATATCTGTATATCCGTGTGTGCAAATAATCTTTTCGGCTCCTGTAGCTTCAATACTCTCTAAAAGCCCTGGCCAATCGCAATGGTCACTTAATACAAAGCCTTTATCAATTGCTCTTCTTCTTCGGGCACCTCTAAAAGTCATCCATCCGCTTGCGGAAGCAGTTACATATGGTACCATTTTTCTTATCCATGTACTGCCATGTGCACTTGGTGGTGCTAATACAATATTACCCAACAATTGCTCTTTATTCGTTTCTCTAGTAATAAGTGTTGTTTTTGGAAACTCTACCAGTGGGCGCAGCACCTCCGTCATATTTTCAATGGCACCATGGGTGTATATTTCACCAATATCAGTATTCAGGTATTTTAATAGACGTTGTGCTTTACCTAAGCTATATCCAAAAAGAATTGATGTTTTGCCTTCGGCTTTATTTTCTGCCCACCAATTATTTATATTTTCTAGAACTTCTGCTTGAGGTATCCATTTAAATGCCGGCAAACCAAAAGTGCATTCCGTAATAAACGTGTTGCATTTAATGGGCTCGTACGGAGTGGAGATACCATCATTTTCAGTTTTATAATCTCCAGTAAATACCCAAACCTCGCCTTTATGCTCAACTCTTATTTGTGATGAACCAATAATATGACCTGCTGGGTGAAGACTAAATTTTACATTGTTGATAACAAAAGACTCTCCCCATTCTTTTCCTTCAACATTAATTTCGCCTAATCGATGCAGAATAATCGGAACGTTTCTGTGGTGGGTAATATACTTTTTGTGACCATATCTACTATGGTCAGCATGCCCATGCGAAATAATGGCATGTTCTACTGGTTTCCACGGGTCAAGATAGACCTTAGCTTTTTCGCAATAAATGCCATTGGCAGTAAATTGTAATAGAGGAGTTTTCATAGCGACAACAAGTTACAAATTTCGCATGCAAACAAAGTTGATGACAAACTAAACTATGACCTCTAAAAAATTTATATTTGCTCAATAATTAAAAAATAAGATATGTCTTTTGCAGATTTATATAGTAGCGGTGAGCACAGAAGAAACTTAGCTCATTTCGCAGCTTTGGCAACTTTAGCGTCTATTGACGGTGAAATTAGTACTGAAGAAAAAAAATTATTAGATCGTTTCGCTACTAAATTAGATATCACTGATTCTGAGTATTTAGAGGTTTTTAAGAAAGAAAATAAATACCCTATTGATTCTACACCAGATTCTGAAAAAAGATTAGAGCGTTTATATGATTTATTCAGAATTGTATATTCTGATCATGAAATTGACGATGAAGAAAGACTATTAATAAAGAAATATGCTATTGGTCTTGGCTTTACTGAAGAAAAAGCTGATGTTATTATAGAACGTTCTGTAGCTATTTTTGGTGGTAAAATAGATTTTGATGATTATCTGTACTTAGTAAAACACTAAGTTTTTAAAAAAAAAGGAAAATAAAAAAAGGGAGCAATTTGCTCCCTTTTTTTATTAATGATACTTATTTAAAAATTCTTGTAGTTTTTCAACCATGTTTTTGCTTCCGCAGAAGAACGGAACCCGTTGATGGAGTTCTGTTGGTTGAATATCCATAATACGATTTTTACCGCCTATAGCTATTCCGTTTGCTTGCTCGGCTAAAAAAGCCATAGGGTTGCATTCGTATAACAATCTTAGTTTACCACTTTCACTTACGCTACTTTTTGGGTACATATATATACCACCTTTGATCATGTTTCTATGAAAATCAGAAACTAAAGATCCTATGTACCTAGAAGTATAAGGTCTGTCGTCCTCTTCCATTTGGCAGTACTTAATATAATCTTTTACCCCTTGATGAAAATGCACATAGTTTCCTTCGTTTACAGAGTAGATTCTTCCATTTTCAGGAAACTTCATATTAGGGTGAGATAGGTAAAAAGTACCTAATGCTGGGTTTAACGTAAAGCCATTTACACCATCACCAGTTGTATATACTAACATGGTAGAGGTACCGTACACTACATAACCTGCGGCAACTTGTTTATTACCAGGTTGTAAAAAATCTTCCATGGTAACCGGTGTACCTACGGGAGTTATACGTCTGTAAATAGAAAAAATAGTACCTACCGATACATTTACATCAATATTAGAAGATCCGTCTAATGGATCTATTAGTACTACATATTTATTTTGGTGATTGTCATCATTACTATTTATACTAATGAAACTATCTTCTTCTTCAGAGGCAATACCGCATACGATTTCCCTGTTTTTTAAAGTCTGAATAAATTTATCATTAGCAAATAGGTCAAGCTTTTGCTGATCTTCACCTTGAATGTTGGTTTCGCCAACTCCGCCTAAAATATCTATTAGACCTGCTTTGCTAACTTCATGGTTAACAACTTTAGCGGCTAATCTAATTGCATTGATAAGCTTTGATAATTCACCTGAGGAATATTGAAATGAATCTTGATTTTCAATAATAAATTCCCCTAGGGTCTGATTTCTTTTTGGAGACATCTTTTAGTTTATGGTTAATACAAATATCGTGTATTTTGTTAAACGTTCAATTTTGATTTTAATTACATTTTTTAAATTTATAACTTTGTGTTTTATTTGTAACAATTATGGATTATAGAATTAGAGTTGCCCAGAGAGAAGATATGAAGCAAGTGCTTCAATTAATTCAAGAATTAGCCTCTTTTGAAAAGGAAGATGATGCCGTGGAAGTGAGTGTGCAGAATTTAGAGGAAGATGGTTTTGGTAAACAGAAATTGTTTCACTGTTTTGTTGCAGAGAAGAACGATAAAATTGTGGGTATGGCTTTGGTGTACCCTAGGTATTCTACTTGGAAAGGACCTGTTATTCATTTAGAAGATTTAATTGTAACAGAAGAAATGCGTGGTAGTGGCTTAGGTACCGCACTTTTAAATGAGGTCGTTAAATATGGCGATGCATTAGGGGTAAAAAGAATAAGTTGGGAAGTAATTGATTGGAACGAGCCGGCAATTGGTTTTTACGAAAGTAAAGGTGCCAATGTAATGCGAGATTGGGATGTTGTTCAGTTAGATGAAACCGGTATGAAAGAGTATTTAAGCGCATTAGCTTAATTAAAAAGAACTATAAAATTTAGAGAGCAATAGCATATGAGAGTTTTTAAATTTGGAGGAGCATCGGTTAAAGATGCAAATGCGGTTAAAAATGTAGTTAAGGTTTTGAAAGAAGTAGGGTATGAAAATACGCTATTGGTAGTATCGGCAATGGGTAAGACCACCAATGCTATGGAAGATATTATAAATGCTTATTTCAATGATAAAAAAGATATACCATCTAAGGTAGCTGAAATGGTTGATTATCATTTAGATATCGTATCTGAATTATTTCCGAATGCACAACATGCTATTTATAAAGAAATAAAGGTGCTTGTAGATGAAATCAACGGCTTCTTAGTCTGGAATAAATCGCCCAATTATAATTTCGTTTATGATCAAATAGTCGGCTACGGAGAATTGATTTCTACTACGATTATCAGTGCTTATTTTAAAGAAATAGGTATCGCCAATAATTGGTTAGACGTTAGAAATTTTATTAAAACAGATAGCAATTATAGAGACACTACTGTAGATTGGGAGCGTACTCAAAAGAACGTTACTACAATAGATCAAAAAGTATTGAATATTACACAAGGATTTTTGGGTAGTGATGATAATAACTTTTCTACCACCTTGGGTCGTGAAGGTTCAGATTATTCTGCTGCAATATTAGCCTATTGTTTAAATGCCGATTCTGTTACTATTTGGAAAGATGTACCGGGAGTTTTAAATGCCGATCCTAGGTATTTTGAAGAAACGCAATTGCTTAATAATATATCTTATAGAGAAGCAATTGAGTTAGCATTTTACGGGGCATCTGTAATTCACCCAAAAACATTACAACCTCTACAGCGAAAAGAGATTCCACTACATGTAAAATCATTTGTTAATCCTACCGGTAAAGGGACTACGGTTGGTAAAGGTGTTGGTATAGAGCCAAAAGTACCTTGTTTTATAGTGAAGAAGAATCAGGTTTTAATGAAATTATCTTCGCTAGATTTTTCTTTTATTGTTGAAGATAGTATTAGCGAACTTTTTAGGCTATTTCATCAGCATAAAATAAAGGTAGGTTTAATTCAAAATTCTGCAATTAGCTTTTCTGTTTGTATCGATAATAAGTTTGGTGGGTTAGATGCACTTTTGCAGCAACTAAAAAGCAAATTTAAAGTGGCTCATCATGAGAATGTTTCATTATACACCATTAGACATTTTAATACTAAAGCGTTAGAATCATTACAGAACGGTCATGAGTTATTATTAGAACAACGTGGTACAGAAACGGTACAGTTGGTTGTGAAGTAGTTCTAGAGTCATTTCAATAATTTTTAATAGGTAGCTACAAAGGCTATTTTCCTATATTTACAGTCTAATCGATGATGATTTATGGGTTTAGTTACCGCTAAGGAAATTGCCACGGCTATCAATCTCTCTAAATATGGGGTTTTTGGTACTTTTATTGGTTGGGTATTACTGAAGGTAACACGCTTGTCTCGTATTAACAGAGATTATGATAGCATTGCCCATTTAGAAGGGGAAGATTATGCCAATGCTATTTTAAAGCTTTATGAAATTGACTACGAAATACCTGAGGAAGATTTTAGACGTTTACCGAAAGATGGTCCGTATGTAACCATTAGTAATCACCCGTTAGGGGCTATTGATGGTATTTTGTTGTTCAAATTAATGGTAAAGCAACGGCCAGATTATAAGATAATGGCTAATTTCTTATTACAAAGAATGGTGCCGCTAGAGCCTTTTGTTTTACCGGTAAATCCGTTTACCGAGCATAAAGATGCAAGAAGTAATTTAGCCGGATTCAAGAAAACTTTAGAGCATTTAAAAAATGGTCACGTGTTGGGCGTTTTTCCTGCAGGTGAAGTTTCTACCTATAAAGATGGTAAGCTCATTGTTGATAAACCTTGGGAAGAAGCTGCAATAAAATTGATTAGAAAGGCAGATGTGCCTGTTGTTCCTATTTATTTTCACGCCAAAAATAGTTCGTTGTTTTACCGTATTTCTAAATTGGGAGATTCATTACGGACGGCAATGATTCCTTCTCAATTATTTTCGCAAAGAAATAGACCTATAAAGGTTAGAATAGGGCAGCCTATTTCTGTGGCTACCCAAAAAGAACAACAAAGTTTAGAAGAATACACTGATCTTCTGCGTCGTAAAACCTATATGCTGTCTAACGCATATGAGAAAGAGCGTTTAATAGATCAAATACCGACTTCCCTTAAAATACCTAAGCAACCTAAAAAAATTGCAGATGCAGTTCGTAAAGAGGTTATGGAAGGTGAAATAGAGAAACTTAGAGAAAAAGACTGTCGTTTGCTGCAAAGTAAGAATTATGAAGTTTTTCTAGCTACAGAGAAGGATATGCCTTTTATTTTGAAGGAAATAGGAAGACAGCGTGAGGTTACCTTTAGAGCCATTGGCGAGGGTACAAATAAAGCAATTGATCTTGATAGTTTTGACAGCTATTATCATCATCTTTTTTTATGGGATTCTGAGGCTAAATGTATAGTTGGTGCCTATAGAATGGGGATGGGCTCTGAAATTTTTCCTAAATATGGCATTGATGGTTTTTATCTTCAAGATCTTTTTAGAGTAGAACCGGAATTGTATGATATGATGGAGCACTCTATTGAAATGGGTCGTGCCTACATTACTAAAGAATACCAGCAAAAACCAATGCCGTTATTTTTACTTTGGAAGGGAATTGTTCATACGACATTGAGGTTCCCAGAACACAAGTATTTAATAGGTGGGGTAAGTATCAGTAATCAGTTTTCTAACTTCTCTAAATCTTTGATGATCGAATTTATGAAATCTAATTATTGGGATCCTTATGTAGCGCAATACATTAGACCTAAAAAGGAATTCAAGGTAAAATTGAAGGATGCCGATAAGGAGTTCGTTTTTGATGAAACCCAAGCCGATTTAAATAAGTTTGATCGTTTAATTGATGAGGTAGAACCAGGTAATTTACGTTTACCGGTATTAATTAAAAAATACATTAAACAAAATGCGAGAGTGGTAGCATTTAATGTAGATCCATTGTTCAATAATTCAGTAGACGGATTAATGTATATTAAAATTGCTGATTTACCTGAAAGTACAGTAAAACCGGTAATGGAAGAGTTTCAGGCAGAATTGGAACGTAAATTACATGAATCTCAAAATTTAGATGCAGAGCAGTAATTTAATCTATACCCACAACGCTACTTCGTCTTTCAAAAAGTACATTATCTACCCACTTGCCGTGTAATTTGCCAACACGTTCGCGTTTGCCGATTTTTCTGAAACCTGTGGCTTCATGAAGTTTAATGCTACCATAGTTTGTTGGGAATACACCAGATTGTAGCGTCCAAATACCTTCTTGTTCGCTTGCGGTTATCACATGTTGTAATAATAATTTACCCAGACCGTTACCACGGCTATTTTTAGAAATATAAACGCTTATTTCTGCTACACCACCATAAACGCACCTATTGGAAACTGGTGATAGTGCAACCCACCCTAAAATATGATGATTGTTTTCTGCAACAAAACGACAAGTGCTCATATGTGCCGAGTTCCAAGCTTTATACGTTGGTACGTTTGTTTCAAAAGTGGCTATACCGGTATCAATCCCTTCTTGATATATATTGGCAACAGAATTCCAGTCCGTCGACAACATGGTTCTAATTGTTATATCATTCATATTAATTTCTATTAGCAACAGTTACCTTTAGTAGTGTCAAAGAAAGAATTAAGCAGTCTTTGTATCTCTGTCCATTTAGGTAGGTTAATACAGTAGCATACTTTTTTGCCTTCTATTTCACCTCTAATTAAATCTATACTCTTAAGTTCTTTTAAATGCTGTGAAATTGTAGGTTGTGCCAAGCCAATTTCATCAACGATATCATTGCAGATACACGCATCTTGCTGACTTATGTATTGTAAGATGGCAATACGGGCAGGGTTGGATAATACCTTGAAAATGACTGCGAGTTCATTCTGCTGTACATTGAATATTTGTGTTTTAGTAACTCCCATTTTATATTTATATATTGCTATATTACGATAATAATAAATATAAAAAAAGCCAGCTGAAATTTCAACTGGCTTATCGATTTATAAACTTTTAAACCAATCTTGGAAATATTCACCCAAAACAGGCGTCGGTACTTGTTTTTCATTAGCAGCATTAATTAAACTCATAACGACTAAAACCAGGCATATTATAAAAGCAAAACAACCAACAATAGGTATCCAGCTTAATACAAGAGTCAAAATCCATATTCCTAAAGTTTGTCTTATGTAATAACTACCTAATTCAGTTTTATTACCATTGTTCATAATAAGAGCAACTATCCATCCGATAAAGGTTATATGCGAAATTATAGCAACAGATTTTCCATTGTCTACATTACTGTTTTCGAAAGCTTTCTTGGCATCATCTGAAAACTCTTTTGCTGATTCTTTAGCACTATCAAAAGCATCTTCTGCTTTATCTCCAAAATCTTTATTCTCGTCTGACATTTTTTGTTGTTTGGTGGTTATTATAAGTATTAAATGTAGTAATTATTTAAACATCATAGCAATGCTTTATCAATTGGTTCCCAAAGTTCTAGCTTATTTCCGTCGGGATCTAAAATCCATCCGAATTTTCCGTATTCGAATTCTTGCATCTCTCCAACAACAGTAACTCCTTCTTGCTTCAAAACTTCTAATAGCTCTACAAGATTTTCAACCCTAAAATTCATCATAAAACTAGATTGGCTAGGTTTGAAATAATCAGTATCTGCATTCATGGGGCTCCATTGTGTTGAGCAATCATTTCCTTCCTTATCTTTCCACCAAAAAGTACAGCCATATTGGTCTGTATTCAGCCCTAAATGCTTGTTGTACCAATTTTTTGATTGATCTGGATCTTTGGTTTTAAAAAAGAATCCGCCTAAACCAGTTACTCTTTTTTTCATATCGATTTATTTTTTGATATTCTTCTCGTATAAACTAATCCATTCTGTCGGAGTCATTTTAGTACATAGTTCTGCAATGAGCTCGTAAGGAATATCATCCATACTTTTAAACCGAACACAACTTTTACCCATGTCTAACTTGCGTTTGCAATGATTTGGGTATTCGTTCTTGAACCAGTTCATTATAGCAGGCTCTGCATAAATGCCAGAGTGATAAAGCGCAATAAAGTTTTTCTGAGAAGCCAAATTAATAAAAGGTAACGGTAGTTCTGGTTGCACATGATACCCTGCCGGATATAATGAATGTGGCACTATATAGCCCAACATGCCATAACTTAATTGCTCTTCAAAACCATTAGGTAAATTTTCTAAAATAGTACCTCTTAGTTTTTCAATTACCACTTTGCGTTCTTGTGGTAATTGCGCAATATATTCATTTGGCGTGTTGGCTTCATATTTCATGCTACTCCAAAAATTTAGCTTTTATCTTGTCTACTACGGTCTGTGCTAATTTAATTTTACTTTCAACCGTCCACCCTGCTACATGTGGTGATAGGATTACTTGATCAGACTTAATTAGATATTGAAATGCTTCAGGTAAATTATCATCTGTGAACATATTTTCGAAAGAGGCTTTTTCATATTCCAGCACATCTAACCCAGCACCTAAAACTTTGCCCGATTTTAAAGCGTCTACCAAATCTGCAGTTATTATACATTTACCTCTAGCTGTATTAATTATCCAAATAGGATTATTGAATTTCTCAAGAAACTCTGAATTGACCATACCTATAGTCAATTCTGTCTGTGGAACATGTAGGCTTATAACGTCTACCCTATTTTGAAACTCTAGAATACCTACTTGACGTGCATTTTCATTTTCTACACCACCTTGAATGTCATAGCAAATAACTTCTTCTACATCAAAACCTTTTAGTTTTTTAGCAAATGCTTTACCCATATTACCATAACCAATAATACCAACAACCTTGCCTTCTAGCTCTATGCCACGGTTACCTTCGCGATCCCATTTGCCACTTCTTACCTCTTTGTCTGCGGTGTTCAGTTTATTAAACAGCGATAAAAGCATGCCTAGAGCATGTTCACCTACAGCATTACGATTGCCTTCTGGTGCGGCAGCAAGAAATATACCAAGCGACTTAGCATGTTGCGTATCTATATTCTCAAGTCCGGCGCCTAATCTTCCTATAAACTTCAGGTTCTTAGCTTTGTCTAAAAACGCAGCATCTATGGAGAATCTACTGCGGATTATGAGTCCGTCATAATCTTCTATTTTAGCTTCAATCTGTTCTTTGGTAGAGCTATAGTCTTCATCGTTCTGAAAACCTAATTCAGAAAACTGCTCAATGATAAGTGGGTGGTTTATATCTACGTGTAATATTTTCATTTATGCTTAATTATATTTTGGGGTAATCTGTTTGTGTTTTCTCGTCTTTTACATTACCGGTATGTGCAGTGCTTAATTTTTCAAATAACATGAGTTGTACCACTTCATCGTTTTTAGTCATTGGGCAGTGCTCAACACCTTTAGGTACTATAATAATTTCACCTTGTTGTACAACTTCTGTGCGATCTCTAAACTGCATATAAAGCGTTCCTTTGACTACTTGAAAAAGTTCGTCTTCATTTTCATGTGAATGCCATACAAACTCACCTTTAATCTTTGCCAATAAAACTTGCATATTGTCAACAATACCTATTTGGTGTGGATGCCAAAAATCATTTACATGATCATACTTTTCTTTTAGGTTGATACTTTTCATGTGTGTTCGTTTCATCCTGCTTTAGGATAAAAGGATAGTTTATTTTTTATAAATGTAAAATTTGATATAGTAAGATACACAAAGCGCCACTATTCTAAAAAGAAGATGAGCTGTTTATTAAATGCCTAAAATCAATTTTGCAATAGAGAAGTAAATTAAAATTCCGAAAATGTCATTACTGGTCGTAATGAAAGGTCCGGTTGCTATGGCAGGGTCTATGCCTCTTTTGTCTAAAAATAATGGAACAAAAGTACCAATGAATCCTGCTACTACGATTACAGCAATCAACGAAATTGAAATTGCTAATGAGGTAGGGAAATCTCCCTTCCATATCCATGTAAAAATCAATAATAAACACGAAAGAATAAATCCGTTCAGTAATGCCAAAAGCATTTCTTTAATTAATCTGCTACTTATACTTCCTTTAATATCATCATTTGCAAGACCTTGAACAATAATAGCGCTAGACTGAACACCAACATTACCTGCCATTGCAGCTATAAGCGGAGTAAAAAGGAATAGCACAGTATATTCGCGAAACATTTCTTCAAAACCTCCCATAATTACCGCTGCTCCTGCACCACCAAAAAGACCTAGAATTAACCACGGTAAACGTGCTTTTGTAAGATCCCAAATACTATCATCTGCTTCTACATCTTGTGATATACCCGCTGCCATTTGGTAATCGCGTTCAGCTTCTTCTTTTATAACATCTATAATGTCATCAATGGTAATACGACCTACCAGTCTACCAATTTCATCAACAACAGGTATGGCTTCTAAGTCATACTTACTCATTATTCTCGCTACTTCTTCTGGATCTTCGTTGACGTTGACAGAATCTACATTCTTTATAAAAACATCTTTAATGTGAGTTTTGGTAGAAGTGGTTAATAAATCTTTTAAAGATAATCTTCCTTTTAGTTTGTCTTCATCATCGACAACATAAATAGAATGTACGCGTGTAACATTTTCTGCCTGCGCCCTCATTTCTTTTACACAGGTAAGAACGTTCCAGTTTTCATTAACCTTTACAAGTTCTTTTGCCATAAGTCCGCCAGCAGAATCGTCAGCATATCTTAATAGATCAACGATATCTTTTGCATGTTCCCTATCTTCAATTTTAGAGATAACATCCTGTATCTGATCCTTGGGTAGCTCGCCAATGATATCTGCAGCATCATCAGTATCTAGCTCCTCTAGTTCACCAGCAATTTCTTTTGTAGAAAGACTGCTTAATATAGCTTCACGTACGTCTTCATCTAACTCTGTAAGTACATCTGAGGTTTTGTCACTATCTAATAACTTAATTAGATAGGTGGCTTTTTCCTTATCTAATTCATTGATGATCTCGGCGACATCTGCATAATGCACAGCACCTAACATAGAATTAAGTTCAGCATCATTGTTCTGTTCAATGAGCTGTTCTATCTCTACTACAAATTCTTCGGTAAGCTTAAAGGGTGTCATTTGCTATTTTGTTCGTCAATGCTATAAAATCGTCTACCGCTAATTGTTCTGGTCGAAGGTCAAATATAGTATCTTCTCTTAAATTATCTGATAATGTAAATGTTTTTAAACTGTTACGTAAGGTCTTTCTACGTTGATTAAATGCAGTTTTTACCACACGATACAAAAGTTGCTCATCGCAAGAAAGCTCAAAGTTTGCTTTACGGGTTAATCGTAATACGCCCGACTGTACTTTAGGCGGAGGGTCAAAAACATCTGGTTCAACTGTAAAAAGATATTCTGCCTTATAGAAAGCTTGTACCAAAACCGAAAGAATACCATATGCCTTACTACCTTCAGGAGAGCAAATACGTTGGGCGACTTCTTTTTGAAACATCCCTGAAAATTCAGGTATTTGATTTCTAAGGGTCAACATTTTAAAAACTATCTGCGTAGAGATATTATATGGGAAATTACCAGTTATACCAAATTGCTCATCGCCAAAAAGGGTTGAGGTATCAAAATTTAGAAAATCTGCTTCAATTACTTTGAAAGTACCATTGCCCTCAAATGCTTTGGGATGTTCTAGAGGGAAGGTCTCATTTAAGTAAGTGATGGACTCCGTATCCAAATCCATAGCCACTAAATTGCTATCTCGTAAAAGGAGGTATTTAGTTAGTACGCCTGTACCTGGACCAATTTCTATTACATTCTTATAATCTTGCTGTAAGAGGGTTTCTGCAATTTGTCTGGCAATGTCCTCATCTTTTAAAAAGTGTTGACCTAAGTATTTCTTTGCTTTTACAGGACCTTTTTCGTATTGCTTTTTATGAGCATACTTATCACCTTTATTCTTCTTTCTTTTCGTTCCCATAAGTTTGATTTAACGGTGCCTTATTTTGCAATGTAAGCCCAAGCATTTTTACCAGAAGCTAATTGAATTTGAATTCTTTCGTAAGCTTCACCTTCGTATCTATCTGCTTTTTGTAATTCTTGATGAGATATGGTATACACTTGCCCCTTTATAGCATCTTCCTTAACTCCTGTATGCCGTAAAGTAGGGTAGAGGTCCGCTACTTTTATATCAGAAATTGTATACAAAGGTAATTCGTCTTCAAATCCGTTTAAAGGTCTAGAGAAGACTCCCAATTGTACTTCTCTTTCTTGTAAAGTTCCGTACGTAAATAAATAATGTGTAGCAGTTGCTCTTTGTACAAAGAATTCATCTACCACTTCTAATTCGGTTTTAAAAGAAACCAATTGGCCAGCAAACTTCTTTTGAATACTTTCTATTAGCGCCGGTGCATCTTCTTCATAGTATCTTTCTAAGGTAGCTTTATCCTTTACGGTGTATTGTACTGAGTAAGTATAGCCGCCCATATCTTCTTCAACTAGTACTTTTGAGAATTTTGCACTTAAGAATTTACCGGTTGATAGTACTTGTGGAATATGTGTTTCTTTCATCCACTGCAGCCAGGTTTCATGAGCTGTTTCTTCAATATTCGTGGTAACGTTATATATATACATGGGTTATATCAAATTCTATTTGAAATGTAAAGTTAGTTCAACTAGGGCTTAAAACGAATTAGATAATACCTGATTTTAATTTATAGCGTCTCCCCTTAAGATTCTAAAGTTCTTTCTTGCTTCAGGAAAGTAGTAACTATCTTGATAATTGTAGATGATTTTCTCGTACTGCTCTTTAGCCTTTTGAGGGTCGTTCAATACTTTCCTATACAATTCGCCCAAAGCATAGTAGGCATCATCTGCTAGAATGCCATTACCATAGAATGTGATGATTTTCTGATAGTTTAATTGTGCCTCTTCGTATTTCTTTTGCTTCTCAAATAATTGTGCTTGTTTTAAAAGCGCCTCGTCTTCAATTTTTTCGCCCTTATGGTTTTCCAAAATATCGCCCAATGCGGTTATTGCTTCGCCGGTTTTATTCTGATAGGCTAAAAAATCTGCCCTTGCATATTTTTTTAGAGCAGTTTGTGTAGAGTCTTCAAGTGAGTTGTCTGATATTAATAGGCTCAGCTGCATAGCATCGTTAGCAATTAGTTGAGAAGTAGAACTTCGCAGTACCTTTAATTGCGTTAAAGCCCAATCGAAATCTCCTTTGTAAAAACTAGTTTGTGCTACTTTATAACGGGCATCTTGACCAAGTACATCGTTCTTTAATTTTTGCTGAATTTGTGAGAAGTAGATGAGTGCTTCGTTAAACTTTTTGTCATACACCAAAATATCGCCTAACGCTAATTTTAAATACGCGGTACCTCTGTCACTTAATGGCAGCTCTAAACTATTCTTCAATAATTTTTGTGCAGGTGCGGGATCATTCTTTGTAAATGTTAGAAAATTAGCATAGGCAACTTGAAGTTGTAATGATTGCGTTTTGTAGCCATATTCATCTACTAAAGCATCGTATTTTTTTTGAATAGCATCTAATTGATTAGTAGAAGCATTTAATAATTCAATATCAATGAGGTTTAACTCGGCATCTAACTGTGTTATTTTATTACTGGTATTTTCAATGATATAGCTGTAAATATCTTTGGCAACTTCATGTTCTTCATTGTCTAGGGCATCATTGCCTAAATTTTCTAAGCGAGTGGTAGAGCTGCCGTTCATGCGTTTGAAAATGGCTTTTTCTTGCCTAAACGCACTGCCGTATTGCTTTTGTTGAATGAATAACCAACTTAAAAGTTCGTTCCAAAGAATATCAGGATTCTTTTGTGCACGCTCTAAAAGTACTTTTTTTAATAGAATGTTGTTTTTGTCCTCAGCATCTTCAGAAACGAAATCATCAATACTTCTTAGTATGTTAGATTTAGATGTTTTACCGTCAATAACCAGATTTAGGTATGAATTATACATTGCTTCAACATTGCCTTGTTCCCCATAAATTCTAGCAAGCTGAAAGTTAAAGTTTAATGCAGGATTTAGCTTCATTGATGTTTGAAAGGCTTTTATAGCCATGTCTAAAAGACTGTATTTTTGAAATTGAAGACCTATCGCATATCCATAATTAGGATTTTTAGAGATGATATCCAACGCTTTATCATAATACGTTTGTGCCATTTCTTCTTTTTCTTGAAGGGCATAATTGTAACCTAAGTCTATTAATAATGTTGGGTAAGGATTACGGTCATTTAGGCGCTGATTTAAAAAATTTTCAGCTTCTTGGTAACGTTCTAATTGCTGATAGCAAGCAACTAAATCCTGAACATATTCTGTTCTTCTAGGGTTTTTTTCTACGAGCTTTTCATAAAAAACAACTGCTTTTTCAAAATCACCATCAGCAAAATATTGCTTTGCCAAGAAATCATCTTGGGCAAAGGCAAATGTAGATAGTGCTAAATATGTTATTAGGAAAAAGATAAAGCGCATAATCAAATATACATAGAATGCAGTAAGTTGTTGTTAAGTAGATGCTAACAAGCACTTGAATTTATGCTATAATAATTTTAATTTTTTAGTGAGCGAATTTTGTAATGACAATATCATTAATGAGATACTACTTTAAGTCCTATGATAGAACCTATTAATGTGGTAATGAAAAGTATACGTAAAAAAGTTGCTGGTTCTTTGAATACGAATATACCAACTAGTACTGTGCCTACTGCACCAATACCTGTCCATACTGCATATGCGGTACCGATTGGTAATGTTTGTGTCGCTTTCACTAATAGTATCATACTTATGGCAAGTGTGACTAAAAAGCCAACATACCACATGTACATTTCGTTGCCAGTGGTTTCTTTTGCTTTACCTAAACAGAAGGCAAAAGCTACTTCAAAAAGACCCGCGATTATTAATAGTGCCCAATTCATAATGCAAATATTTAGTTATACTAAAGGTCAATAATCTTTAAAATTTATTCATTGTAATGAAGGTATTTTTTTACTGTGGTGTCTTCGCAGATAAATGAAAGGTCTTCGTTGTAAATAGCTTGGTAATCAGTATAAACCTGATTGCAGTTGCTTTCGTTATAATGAATTATAATAACAAGTTTTTCGTCATCTAAAAAACTTTGGGCTCCAGAGGTATCCCACCAGTTTTTTTCATCATTGTATGATTCATAAGTGACACCATCAAAATCCTCTGCATTTTCAACGAAGTTCTTAGCCATGCACTTCATGCCTTTTTCATGCACATAATTACAAAGTTCTTGATAGTAGGCAATTCCTTGTTCTTTCGAAACTTCTATACCATATGTCTCTCGCGTTTCATCATACAATGCCCAATCCATATTATCAAACTCTACCCAATCAAAACCCAAATCTGCAATTTTATCAATTCGAGCTTTCATGACGTCGATTATTCCGGTTGTAGTAGTGTTCACAAAATATTCACCTGGCCACTCTGCCCATTGTTCGGTAGTTAAAAAAGGTTGAAGTTCATTAAAATCATCTCTCCAGTCTTCACCTGTACCAATACTGATATAGGCTGCTATTTGATTGCCGTTGGCTTTTATTTCAGCTATCGATTCTGCAACGTTATCTTCAAACGGATCAACTAATACATATGCATTTGTTGCATTTAAAGCAATGTAGGCTAATTGGTCTACTTCATAATTTTCAATATATGCATGGTTATAGACTGGTATAGCGCTGAAATTTTCATTTTCTTCCGTTACCTCTTCCGTATTTGTATAGTCATCTTGGTTACTGCAAGCAAGAAAGACCGATAACATTAAAAGTAGAATGAAATTTTTCATAATAAGTATTTAAGGTATAAATTTTATGGGGAATAAAAGACTGTCTGTTTATATACGCCTAAGAATAAGAATTAGCCTATTCGAACCTTAATATGAAAGTTGATGCTATTTTAAATCGGGTGATTTTCTGTGTTTGGTGCCCTGTTCATAAGAATAGGTAAGTCCTATTAAAATAGGCTCGTCATACATTCTGCCCAGAAACTGGAGTCCTGCAGGTAGATTATTATTTGTAAAACCCATAGGAACGGTAAAAGCTGGCTGCCCCGTATGCGGACTAATAATTTGACTATTGTCTCCCTTGTATTCTTCTTGAAATTGATCAATAGGTGCTGGTGGATTGTTCCATGATGGATATACAATGGCATCTAGTTGTAAAGAATCCATCATGTTTTCTATAGCTTCTCTAAAAGCAATTCTGCGTATATCTGTATAAGCATCTAAACAGGGTATTTCTGAATCTTCCCATCTTCCAGTGTGGGCGGTATTTCTTACTAACCTTTCTCTTGCAAAATCAGACTTGCTTCCTACTTCAATAATATCTTCAATGGTTTTTAGTGAATCATTTTTAACATAATCAGATAAAAAAGTCTCGACATCTTTGCGAAAAGTGGCACACCATTGGTTTTGTTTTAAGTTTTGAAAATCAGGTACGATAACCGAATCGATTACCGAAGCTCCTAAAGAGTCTAATTGGAGAAGTGCATTATTAAATAATTGATTTATTTCAGGATGCGGACTGTCATCACTTAAGGTTCTCAGAACACCTATTCTAGAACCGTTAAGGGCATCTTTTTTAAGGAATTGTGTATAACCTGCTGGTGTCTTCCCTTCTGAATATGCTGTTAGTGGGTCTTTAGGGTCTATGTCTGCAATAACTTCTAAAACTTTAGTTGCATCTTCAACAGTTCTGCACATAGGGCCAACTACATCATTCCTCAAATAAAGCGGAACAATTGCGCTTCTACTAACTAAACCTAGGGTGGTTCTAAACCCTACTAATGCATTATGAGAAGACGGGCCTCTAATGGAATTTCCGGTATCTGTTCCTAGCCCTATAGTTCCGAAATTAGCAGCGATAGAAGCACCTGTACCACCACTAGATCCAGCAGGTACATAATTGGTATTATATGGATTTCTAGTTGTGCCAACTGTTGAACTTTCACTGTGCATTGGGCTAAATGCCCATTCGGCCATGTTGGATTTTGCAATTATTATAGCACCGGCTTCCACAAGTTTTTCAATAATAAACGCATTTTCTTCAGGTATATAGTTTTGCAGTGCTAGTGAACCGGCAGTAGTAGGTAAACCTTCTGTATTGATATTGTCTTTAACAATTAGCGGTATGCCGTGTAAAGGTCGTAGAGTGCCTGTTCGTTGGTATTCTTTATCAAGTTCTTTTGCTATTTTTAGGGCTTGGGGGTTGATCACAGTAATTGCGTTCAAAGTGCTATCAAAATTTTCAATTCTTTCAAGATAGATCTTCACTAGCTGTTCACTGTTGAAGGTTTTATCTTGATATGATTTATGTATATCGGAAATGGTTAATTCTTCAATATTTATCTCTTTTTCTTTTATACTTTTTTCATCAGAGCAGCCAAGAAAAATCATACTCATAATTAATAGACAGCAATTGAATTTGAAATTCATAATGAAGAAGGTTTTAAGATTTTACCAGTTCATGTTTGAACAGGACGTTTTACTAAAATAATGAATATAGATGTGGTTATATAGAAGAATTCTTTCATAAAAAGTGGTTTCACGAATTCTTCATTTTTGACCATATCATTTAAAGAAAACCCTATTTAAATAGCCATTAAATCGCAAAGGGTTTTAAATTGACTATAGAATAAAAAAAAGATTGTTTTATCTTATCAAGGAGAAGTGCCCAGTAACAATTGTACTTCCTTCTTCTTCAACAAACCTATACCAATAATCTGTTGCCGTTAGTCTTCTTCCATTAAAAGTTCCGTTCCAGCTTCCGGTTTCGGCATTGAACTGATAAAGTAGTTTCCCGTAGCGGTCATAAATGGTAACTGTTCCCCTAAGAGTGAAGAAATCTTGGTCAACCTCCCAAACATCATTAGTGCCATCTTCATTAGGGGTAAAGAAATTAGGGAATTTTAATTTTATCGCTTCATCAGAATTTTCACAGGCTATTAGATCTATAGTAACTTGAAAACTTGATTCAGCAAAACAAACTTCATTAGTATCATAAATATAGATTGTACTATTTTCTGTTATAGATTCACCAGCTGTCAAAATACTTCCTGCTCCGCCGGGCTGAGTGTAATAGATTCCGTTGTTTAATTGCGGTAAAATAAATACTCCACATTCTGTGACATCTTCTAATTCGTCAACTGCTAAAACAGGTTCTATAGTCACCGTAAAATTGGATTGATCTGAGCAATTACCTACACCAGCATAAATATAAATGGTCTGCGTTATGGTAATATTTTCTCCAGCCTGTAATTGAGTGCCTTCGGCATTGGGTTGTGTATAGTAGTTGTTGCTTAAATCTAATTCTGGCAACGTAAAACTTCCGCAAACCGTTGTATCTGCTAATTGTTCTGCAGTGGCAGGCAATGTCGTTATCAAATTAAACGAAGTCTCGTCAGAACAACCACTAGAATTGACAACGCGAACAGTTATGGTTTGTGTGTTGGGTGTGGTGTTGGTAAAATTGTCGATTAAGGGCAGGGGATTTCCTGATACATCGTAATAGGAGACTGTCAACCCTGTTTGGCTTCCAATTGTTTGAGATTCCAAGTCGGCAAGATTGATAGGGAAAATGGCAAATCCGTCTCCATCCGGATCACAAATACTAATATCTACTATTTCATTGGCGGTAGGTGCATTATTGTTTACTGTAACAGTTATAGGGTTTCGCTCTAGGGTCAGGTCTGTTACTATGGTGCTTGTAATTTCGCAAGTATACACTCCTGCATCTGTTACACTTAAAGGATCAAGAATTAGATCAGCATCGTTTGCTCCTGATATGGGAGAGCCATCTTTAAACCATTGATAAACATTTGCCGTACCACTAACTAGAGTTGATAACGTTACGCTAGAGCCTACGCAATTATCAAAAGTTTCAATATCATTTACGCTGGCTTGGTCATTATAGAAAAACCCAAAAAGTTCTTGGTTGTAATAATCAAATTCATCTTCGAAATCTCCAAATTGAAACCTGTTATTGTTTATTTGTATGAATTCTCCCTGAATGTCGTCAGTAAGAACAGCTGTGAAATCCGGTACTGGTCCTTCAAATTGATTATGTTGAAAATTAAGTCCTTGCGCATTGGTCCAGTTAGCAAAATCTGGAGATAGTTGACCGCTGAATTGATTGTGACCTATATTAAATATTTCTAGATTAGTCCAATTGGAATACGTATCTGGTAGTTCGCCACTAAATTCATTATCACGTATATTTAAATATGTAATATTATTCCAGTTTGAAAAGAGAGGAGATAATTCTCCTGAAAAATTATTATAAGATACTTCGAAATTGGTCATATTAATAAAACTAGCATAGCTTTCAGGAATGAAGCCTGTAAGTTGATTGGATCCCGCTTTAAAGGTTATTAATTGACTCCATTGTCCAAAATTAGGTGATAGTTCGCCTGATAATTCATTATTGAAAACTTCAAAATTTCTTAGTTGTGTTAGATTGGCAAGTGAAGCCGGAATTGTACCTGTTAGTTCATTTATATATAGACGTAAACTTTGTAACTCAGTAAGATCTCCGAATGATTCTGGAATACTGTCAGATATATTCGCTGAACTAATGTCCATAAACTCTAAGTTACTTAGGTTTCCAAGATTGTCTGGTAGAGTACCATTTAAATCATTTCTACCAATATTTAAAAACCTTAAGCTAGTCATATTGCCTAGTTCAGGAGGGATAGTCCCCGTAAGTGAATTGCTGAATAAATAGAAAGTTTCAAGATTAACGAGGTTTTCGTACTCAGGATATAAAAAGCCTGTAAGTTGGTTTGATCCAAGTTTTAAAGTTATCAATTGAATCATATTAGTCAATTCAATCGGAATTTCTCCTGATAGGTTATTACCTGAAAGTTCTAAAGATTCAAGATTGGTAAGCGTTGTTATAGAAACCGGTATTTCTCCATCAAAATTGTTGTTGGTAAGGTATAAATTGACAAGGTTAACGAGTTGAGAAATCTCGTCTGGTATTTCTCCAGATAAATTATTGGCCACTAAATTGAGATAGGAAAGCTCGGTTAAATCAAAGAGACTGGCAGGTAAATTTCCTGTCAGGTTTTCGCCTGCTAAATTAAGTAGCCTTAAAGATGGGAAATTACCAATTTCATTGGGTATTGTACCTGTTAGATTATTTGCCTCAGTTATTAATTGATTAGGGTTCATGTTAATACTTATCACATTGCCGCCAAAGATTGTTATTCCTTTCCAGTCATTCGTTACAGGACCAGAGAAATCCCAATCGTCTGTTGGGTCAGCATCATTCTCGCTAAACCAATTTGGACCATCTGTTGCATTATAAAAGGCTAACAACGCTGCTCTTTCTGCCGGAGTAACTTGGGCTTGTGATAAATGACAAAAAGTGAAGGTGATTAATAGTAAGCAGAATCTCATGTAATAGTGGTTGATTTTGTTGTTTGAAAACAACTTTGGTCAAGACAATATACAATTTTCACTTGTCTTGTATATACAGCGGTATCTAAATTTAATTGAGATGGACATATATTTGATGAAGGGTAAAATTGAACTTTTCTAAGTTCTAATTATTTACAAAATATAAAAGGGGTATTGTATGTGCTACAATACCCCTTTTATGTGCTTAAATTTATTAGCGATTATTGAATAATCAAGGTTAATCAATCATATCAAAACCACAATAAGGTACTAATACATCTGGAATTTTAATTCCGTCTGCAGTTTGGTAGTTTTCTAGAATACCAGCTAAAACACGAGGTAATGCTAAAGAGCTTCCATTTAATGTATGAGCTAGTTGATTCTTTCCGCTTTCATCTTTAAAACGTAGTTTTAGTCTATTAGCCTGGTATGTTTCAAAATTTGAAACAGAGCTAATTTCTAACCATCTGTCTTGTGCAGTTGAGAACACTTCAAAGTCAAACGTAAGTGCAGCTGTAAAGCCTAAATCACCACCACATAGTCTTAGAATTCGGTATGGCAATTTTAATTCTCGTAGAATATTTTTTATATGCTCAACCATACCATCTAAGGCATCATATGATTTTGAAGGATGCTCTACACGTACAATTTCAACTTTATCGAATTGGTGTAAGCGGTTTAGACCACGTACATGTGCGCCATAACTACCTGCTTCTCTTCTAAAACATGGAGTATACCCCGTATATGTAATAGGAAAATCACTTTCATTTACAATAACATCTCTAAAAATATTTGTAACCGGAACTTCTGCAGTTGGTATTAAATAAAGATCATCTGCCGTTACATGGTACATTTGACCTTCCTTGTCTGGCAATTGACCTGTGCCATAACCTGAAAGTTCGTTTACCAAATGCGGAACTTGAATTTCAGTATAACCAGCTTCGGTATTTTTATCTAAGAAATAGGCAATTAAAGCACGTTGTAAACGGGCACCTTTACCTTTATACACAGGAAAACCTGCGCCTGCAATTTTAACACCTAATTCAAAATCTATAATATCATATTTCTTCGCCAGCTCCCAATGCGGTAGGGCACCTTCAACCAATTTAGGAATATCGCCTTCGCTGAATATTTCTTCATTATCTTCTTCAGTCGAACCTTTTTTAACAGAAGCATGCGGTGCATTTGGTAATTGGTAAAGTAGTGTTTGTAACTCTTCTTCTGCTAAGTTTAAATCTTCACCTAATTTTTTGGATTCTTCCTTTAGTTTTACCGTTTGTTCTTTTAAGGAATTTGCTTCTTGAGCTTTTCCTGTTTTGTACAACACACCAATTTCTTTGGAAATTTTATTTGACTCTGCCAAAATGTTGTCCAAACTTGTTTGGGCAGCACGTCTGTTTTCATCTAATTGAAGCACTTTTTCAATTAAGGGTTGTGCATCAATATTTCTTTTTCCAAGGGCAAGGATAATATCTTCTTGATTATCTCTAATGGTCTGTATTTGTAACATTATTGAATTGTATTTGACTGCAAATTTACGTTAATCTTGTTATTTATAAACGGTTCTTTTAAAGACTAAATTGTAATTAACTAATTTTTAATTTTATTATCAGATTGTAGAATCCAAGTATGATGTTCTGTTTGGTGCCAAATCTCTGCCGCTAGATCAGTTTTGGCGTCTATAAAGGGTTTATATGGTTTACGGTTGATGCTAATTTTAGAGTTTTCTAGGTAAACTGAAATGTCTCTGTCATTTTGCTCGAACTCTTTTTTTAAATATTGGGCAAACTGCCATGCAAAATCTGGGTAGGCGAATACTTTACGTTGTTGACCAAGAGTAATATACTTTTTCGGGTCAATTATAAATTCCTCTTTCGTAACATTGTCGACTACCTTAAAAGTGCCTTTGCCACGTCTGCTACGTAACATCATTCTCCAGCTCATTCGGTGTCCCTCTTCTGTCCAAAGCACATCACCATCAATAGCGTAATGACGAATGGGAAGTAGTAATTGAATAATAAAATATACAGAAAAGCCTAATAGAAGGGCGTTTTTGTGTGTTGGAACTATGAGTTTTGACGGGGTAAACGGCTTCTTAGATTTGAAAAATATCTTACGAATAGTTTCTGGTTCAAAAAAGAAGACACTAAAAGCAATCGATAAGTATGGGAAAATACCAATTTGAAATATAATGGAATTAAATAAGTGAAAGAATAATGAAATAAAGAAAGCCGCTTTTCTTGTTGGTTTCCAAAGTAAAGCTGGCACAATGAGTAAATCAAACAGAATACCAACTGATCCAATTATACTATGTATCCATGGTTCTTGTAAAATATCGCCAACTAGCCAGTAATTCTTTTTAGAATTCATTAATACGGCTATTGTGCTAAAATCAAGCCAATCACCGTACATTTTGGCAATTGAGGCGTAAACGTAAACTATAAACAATTGTAGCACAACAGCCCATTTTACATAGGCATACATAGCATTGATTTCTAGTTCAGGTTTCATTTTTACATCATATGAACGACTTCTCTCTGCAGGGAAAAAGCACATAAGTAATGATATTAATATAAGTAAGTAGTAATGATTGTTATAAGCCGTTTTTTGCATCAAATACGTTGCAGTCCACAGCACGGTAAATGAAATGATACTTGCTCTATATTTGAATCCTATAGCAATGCATAACCCAAGTAAGCCCATTGTGCAGAAGTAAAAATACATGCCATAGCCAGGTAATGGTTGTAGAAATTCAAAATCAATGAAAGGAAATTTGTATTCGGGAGTGATTAGATTCCGCTTTACCCAGCCCGTAGCAATAGCGCCAAAACATTCTAATGAGACGAGTATACCGAAAAATATACGAAAGATGATTAACGGGCTATTATCTATTCGTTGAAATAATAACCTATTGAGCATAATTACTTTTTAATATAGTGTAGCGATTTTTCTTTGTCTTTGGCTAGTTGAGCTTTTAGAGCATCAATAGATTCAAATTTATGTTCATCTCTTAAGCGAACCAAAATATTAACCTGAATTTTTTGATCATATAAATCGGCATCAAAATTGAAAAAATTAATTTCTATCGATTTCTCTGTGCCATTTACGGTTGGGTTATAGCCAATATTCATCATGCCGTAAACAACTACACCATTTAAAATGCTATTTACAACGTAAGCACCATTTTTAGGAATCAGCTTGTAATCTTCAGCTATAGCAAGGTTTGCCGTTGGGTACCCCAGTTGTTTGCCAATGCCCTTGCCTTTTATAATTGTACCGGTAAGCATATATTCATACCCTAAGTAACTGTTAGCGGTTTCAATATCGCCATCTTCTAATGCTTTTCTGATCTTGGTAGAACTTACAGATACATCATCGATTTCTTGAGCAGGAATTTCTTCTACCGCAAAGTCATACGTGTTGCCAAAAGTGATTAAATCTGTTATGTTGGCATTTCTATTTCGTCCAAATCTATGGTCATACCCAATAATTACCTTTTTTATATGTAAGGTGTTTACAAGCATATCTCGTACGAACTCAATAGCCGTAAGTCGAGAAAAATCTTTGGTGAAAGGGTGTATAATAAGTACGTCTAGACCAAGTTTTTCTAAAATATGAATCTTTTCGTCTATGGTATTTAGCAGTTTTATATTCGCATCTTTTTGTAAGACCATTCTTGGATGCGGAAAAAACGTAAGAACCGAAGATTTTAATTCGGTACTTTTGGCATGATTTATGATTTTACTAAGTATTTTAAGGTGACCTATATGTACACCATCAAAGGTGCCTATGGTAATGACCGTAGGATATTCTTCTTTATATTTAGAAATGTTGCGGACTGTAATCACCTATGATAGAAAATAAAAAGACTTATATTTGATTTTGAGTTAAAAGCCTCTTAATGATTGCAAAATTACGCCTAGTTTTTACAATTACCATAGTATTTCTTTCCTTTTCCGGTATGGCACAAACTGCTTATTGGAAAAATACGGAATTTAATAATAAGGCTAAGCAATTCACTAAGCAACAGTTAAGAGTGAATAAAGGAACAGCTTTTACTCTTAATCAGCAACAATTTTTACAGGCACTTTCAGAGAATAAAACTTCCAAGATTATTTATTTTCCTGATGAAACGGGTAAGTTAGTTCCCTTTCTAGTGGAAGATTCTCATCTTTTTTCTGAAGAATTAGCACTTAAATATCCATCCATAAAATCATATAAAGGTATTGCCTTGCATGATGCCACTACCCAAATTAGGTTTAGTGTTTCTCCTAAAGGTATTCAAAGTACTATGAGTACTTCTGGTGAAAACGGAGCATTGTTTATGCAGAAGTCTGCAGATGATACCTATGTGTTATATCGTAGAACAGAGCAAGACGAACGTGATATTGATTTTGTATGTAAAACAATGCCAGAGGTTAAAAATTATTCGCAGAACCTTACTGCTAAGTTAGTGGATGACCAAACACTAAGAAAGTTTAGAGTAGCCATTTCTGCTTCAGGTGAATATACAGAATTTCATGGAGGTACAAAGGCTGATGCACTTGCTGCCATTAATGCAACGTTAACTAGAATTAATGCCGTATTTGAACGCGATTTAGCAATAACTTTAGAGTTAATAGTAAATACAGACCTTGTAATTTATACAGATCCAGAAACTGATCCTTATACAGGTAGTTTAAGCTCTCAGGTGCAAAATACATTGACAAGTGTAATTGGAGAGGCAAATTATGATATAGGCCATCTTTTTAATCAACAGGATAATACTTTGGACGGTAACTCGGGTTTTATTGGTGCCGTTTGTACAGATAGTAGAAAGGGTAGTGGTTATACTACATTGTCTTCACCGGTTGGTGATGCTTTTGATATTGATTTGGTTGCTCATGAAATGGGACATCAGTTTGGTGCAAATCATTCATTTTCACATATTTCAGAAGGTACAACGGTACAGGTTGAGCCAGCTAGTGGTACAACAATAATGGGGTATGCAGGGATAACAGGAAATAATAATGTGGCTTCTAATAGTGATGATTACTTTCATTATGTTAGTATAGTTCAAATACGAGATTATTTAGAAACTGTTTCATGCGGTGTCACAGATGTGATAACCAATAATCCGCCAACGATTTCGCCATTAACAGATTATATTATACCTAAAGGAACTCCTTTTGTTCTTACGGGTTCGGCTACAGATGTTGATGTTGCAAATGTGCTTAGTTATACTTGGGAGCAGATTGATAACGGAATAGTTACTCAGGCTACATTTGGACCGGATAACCCGGCCGGAGCAAATTTTAGATCTTTGCCACCTAAACTTACTCCAGAAAGATATTTTCCTAGTTTGAATAGAATTTTAAGCGGAGAACTAACTCAGACAGTACCAACTTCTGGTTCTGCTTGGGAAACGCTTTCTACTGTAGGGCGAGATATGAATTTTTCATTGACCGTACGCGATAATGCTTTAAATGGCGGACAGTCAGATTCAGATGAGATGACAGTTTCGGTAGTCAATGAAGCCGGACCCTTTTTAATAAGTTCTCAGGCTGCAGAAGAGTCGTTTGAAGCTGGATCAGTGCAAACTATTACTTGGGATGTTGCCAATACTGACATCTCACCCATAAATGCTGAAACTGTTTCTATCTTTTTATCTACTGATCGTGGTATAACTTTTCCTGTTTTATTAGTAGAAAACACTTTGAATGATGGTAGTCAGACTATAATCATACCAAATATTCCGACAAGTACAGGGCGTATTATGATCAAAGCGGATGACAATATTTTCTTTGCAGTTAATGATGTAAATTTTTCTATAACTCCCTCAGAGATCGTACTTAATTTTGAAGAGGTTGTTTTTGATATATGTAAACCAGATGATTTAAGTGTTGATTTTACTTATGAGACGGATTTAGGTTTTGATGAAGAAAGTGCCTTTAGCGTACTTGATTTGCCAATAGGTGTTACAGCAACTTTTACACCTTCAGTTGCGGATGCGGACGACACGTTGGTTACCATTGATTTTGAAGGAATATCAACAGTAGATCCCGGTATTTATCCTATTAGAGTTTTAGCCACAGCAGATACGGTTACAAAAGAAATTACCCTGCAGTTAAGGATTTATGATGATAATTTTGAAGAGGTAATTCTAATTTCGCCTGTTGATAGTTTTGAGAATGCCTCTACAGATGTGTTGCTAGAATGGAAAACATCGGTTGGTAATACGCAGTATGATATTGAAATTTCAGATGATACTGCTTTTACCAATATTATAGAGTCAATCACGGTTAATGGTGGTTCGTTCTCGCCTACACTTTTAGATAATAATAGCACTTATTTTTGGAGGGTAAAGCCAAGAAATGATTGCGGTGAGGGTGTTTTTAGTGCCCCTTTTAGCTTTTCTACAGTTCAGTTTAATTGCGCTACAAAAAGTGCTACGGGTATGCCAATCGCTATATCAAGTAGCGGTACACCGGTTATCACTTCTAAAATCGTGTTTTTTGAAGATTTGCCAGTAGCTGATATTAATGTAATATTAGATATTGAACATACCTTTTTAGCTGATTTGGTAGTTAGCTTAACATCGCCGGCAGGTACTACGGTAACATTGGTTTCTAGTTCATGCGGTGATGCACGAAATATTAATGCAACTTTTGATGATGATAGTCCGGCTTTTACTTGCTCGGTTAATCCTGGTATTAGTGGTTCGGTAAAACCGTTAGGAAGTTTAAGTTCTTTTAATGGAGAATCAATATTAGGCGAATGGACTTTAGAAATAAAAGATAACGCACCTTCAGATGGTGGTAGTTTAAATTCTTTTGTTCTTGAAGCTTGTGTTGAAGGAGATTTTAGACCAGATGCCGATAATGACGGAGTGTTTGATGATGGTGATGATTTATGTTTAGGTACACCTGCTGGTCAAGAAGTAGATGCTTCTGGTTGTGCTATATATCGTTTCCCTGTAGAGAACTTTATTATTAGCTTGGCAAGTGAAACATGTAGAGATAATAACGATGGTTCGTTATCTATTGTGCCAAAGTTAGCGTTAGATTATCAGGTGGTAGTTTCTGGTAATGGATTAAATCTAACACAGAATTTTTCAAATGCCTTTAATTTGGCAAATTTAGGGTCTGGTACTTATACCTTATGCGTAACAGGTACAGATGGTGTTATCGCGTATCAAGAGTATTGTGTTGAAGTACAGATTACAGAACCTTCAGCACTTAATGTAACTTCTAAAATTGCAGCAGATGGTTCTCAAATAACACTTGAAATGAATGGGGGATTATTTTATACTATAGAATTGAACGGTGTGGCAATACAGACAGAAGAATCAACAGTAGTACTAGATTTAGATAAGGGATTGAATACTTTAAAGGTTTTTACAGATATACCATGCCAAGGCGTTTATGAAGAGCAGATCCGTTTTTATATAAAGCCGGTTGTATATCCAAATCCTGTAAAAGATATTGTTCAGGTCTATTTAGGTACTCAGCAAGAAGAAGTAACGGTAAGAGTTTTTAGTGCCGATGGTAGATACATTTCTAGTAATTCTATTCTACCATTAAACGGAATCATAAGTTTAGATTTGAGTTCGCTATCTACAGGTATTTATTACTTAAAGTATGAGGGTATAACAATAAATGGAACTTCTAAAGTAATTAAAGAATGATGCGCTTTTTAGTACTTATTACGTGTTTGTTTATGGCTGTTACCAGTTGTAAAAAGAAAAGTGCTGCGAACCCACCAGAAGCGGTTCTCTTAGTGTTCCCAGAAGAGAATTCTGAATGCACTACAGGCACAAGTTTAGGCGAAGAGACGAGTAGAGTAGAGTTTCGTTGGGGATTGGCAGATAATACAGAGACGTATGAATTACGTGTAACTAACATCGCTACTGGCACTGTACAGACCATTGTATCGGCATCGAATTCTGCACAATTACCTTTGGCAAAAGGTGAGCAATTTTCATGGTTTGTGCGCTCAAGAAATAGTGAAGTAGAACAGACCGTGTCTAGTAAAGAGTGGTATTTTTATAATTCTGGGTCTAGAACGACATTTGCACCTTTTCCTGCAACTATAATAAGTCCGGCTTCTTCAGACAATGTTTTTAAAGATATTAATAACCAGGTTGAGCTATCATGGTCTGCTTCTGATTTAGACAATGATATTGCTAGTTATGAAGTGTATTTTTCTGTAGAAACACCATCAATAGATTTGATTAGAGAATTGTCATCAGCAGTAACAAGTATAAAAGTATCAGTAACATCAGATACTGTGTATTACTGGAGAGTTGTTGTTATTGATGAAGAAGGTAATAGATCAGATACCGGTGTTTTTACGTTTAAAGTTCTTTAAGAATTATTGAATTGATTCATTGTTCTAGCAATACCCGCTAGTGCAAACGAATTAATAATCTCAGTTGATTTTTTTAATCGTTCTGGCATTAGTGCTTTTTCTTCCTCGCTCCATTGCCCTAAAACATATTCTACCTGTCTACCTTTGCCGAAGTCAGCTCCAACTCCAAAACGATATCTGTTGTAAAGTATGGTCTGTAGAAACAGCTCTATATCTTTTAATCCATTATGACCTCCATTGCTACCTTTAGTTTTGATTCTAATGGTGCCGAAAGGTAAATTGATGTCATCTGTTATGACTAGAATGTTACTTTGAGGTATGTTTTCTTTATCCATCCAATACTTCAGAGCCTTTCCGCTTCTGTTCATATATGTAGAAGGTTTAAGACAAATTATAGTTCTTCCTTTTACCTTGTACGACCCTATATCGCCAAGCTTTACGGTTTCAAAAGTAAAGTCATTTGCGCGGGCTACTTCGTCTAGTACTTTAAACCCAATATTATGTCGGGTTTCTGCATATTCATCTCCAATATTACCAAGGCCAACAATTAAAAATTTCTTCATGGGATCTTTCTCTTCTAGTATGATGTTCTGTTTTGTGAAAAGAGCTTTAAAAAAACCGAACATTTGTATTGTGATTTAATTGATAAAAATACAAAAGCATCCTGATACAAGTACCAGGATGCTTTATTATGAATCTTAAACTGTAAAAGACTACTCTTGAGCAGCTTCTTCAGTTGCACCTTCTGCACCTTCTTCTCCTTCTTCATCTTCGTCGTCAGTAACAACTGCAGTACGTGCAGTTTTAACTTGAACAACAACTTGACTTTCTGGATGTAAGATGGTAAAATCTTCATTCATTAACGTTGCAACAGAAATATTTTGACCGATTTTCAATTTAGAAATATCGATGTTAAAGAAATCTGGCAATTTGCTTGGTAGAGCTTTAATGGAAAGTTTACGTTTTCTGAACAATAAACGTCCACCGTTGCGTACACCTGGCGAATTTCCTTCTAATACTACAGGAATATCCATAGTAACCATTTTATCATCGAATAATTGATAAAAATCAATATGGATAATAGCATCTGTTACAGGGTGAAACTGAATATCTTGCATAATTGCTTTTACAGAAGTTCCACCATCTAATTCAATTGCAACTGTGTGCGCATTTGCAGTGTAAACCAAGTCTCTGAACGCTAGTTCATTTGCTGAAAAATGTAATGGTTTATCCCCTCCGTATACTACGCAAGGAACCTTTCCAGCATTACGTAAGGCTTTGGTTGCTTTTTTGCCTACGCTTTCTCTTTCTGATCCTTTAATTGTAATTGACTTCATTATATGTATTAAAAATTAATATTCTTGTTTTGGCTTCTAACTTACATTAAGAACTTAGAAGAGATAGAGTTATTGTTATGTACTTTGTCCATTACCTCGGCAAATAGATTAGCGCAACTTAAAACTCTTACTTTATCACTCTTTATTTCAATCGGAATAGAATCTGTAATAATCAGTTCCGTTAATTTAGATTTTTCAATTTTTTCGTATGCATCCCCTGATAATAAGCCGTGTGTGGTAATAGCTCTAACACTAAGTGCACCACGCTCCATCATTAAATCAGCTGCTTTGGTCAATGTGCCTGCAGTATCTACCATATCATCTACAAGTACTACGTTTTTGCCTTGTACATCACCAATTAACTCCATATGTGAAATTATATTGGCTTTCGCTCTTTGTTTGTAACAAACAACAACGTCGCTATCTAATGCTTTAGAATATGCGTATGCTCTTTTTGAACCACCCATATCTGGCGAAGCTATAGTAAGGTCTTTTAGACCTAAGTTTTTTAGGTATGGTAAAAACAAGGTAGATGCAAAAAGATGATCAACAGGTTTTTCAAAGAACCCCTGTATCTGATCAGCGTGTAGGTCCATTGTAATAATTCTAGTAGCACCTGCTGTTTCTAGCATTTTGGCAACTAATTTTGCCGCTATTGGTACTCTAGGTTTGTCTTTTCTGTCTTGCCTTGCCCAACCAAAGTATGGCATAACTGCTGTAATATGACGTGCAGATGCTCTTTTTGCAGCATCTATCATTAACAGCATTTCCATCAAGTTTTCAGGACCAGGGTGTGTTGAACCAATAATAAAGATTCGCGTTCCACGTATAGATTCTTCGAAAGAAGGTTGAAACTCTCCATCACTATAACGAGAAAATGATATTTTACCCAATTCCGTTCCATAAGCCTTAGCGATTTTCTCGCCTAAGATTTTACTTTGTGTACAAGCAAATATTTTCGGTTGTGGAACTTGGTATGGCATGTCTTTCTTATTGTTTTCCAAACAGTTGCTTCAATAAAGTATTAAAGTCTTTGTTTTTAAGGAGGTGCAAATTTAAAAATTAAATTTGGTTGCTAATGCATAAATCTTGATATTTTTGGTGTTGGAAAGAAAATAATTATTTAGTTTTGCAGTCCTGTTTTACAGGATGCCGTTTCTTGATGGTAAAATATGCTCGAGTGGCGGAACTGGTAGACGCGCTGGATTCAAAATCCAGTTCTTCGGAGTGCGGGTTCGATTCCCGCCTCGAGTACTTCTAAACCCCTGACAATCTATATTGTCAGGGGTTTTTATTATATTATTGTTGGTAATTAGTATGTATTTATGTATTAAGATTTGTTTGACCTATTTTAGCTCAAATAATATTTATTCAAAGGTTTAGATTTATAATTAAAAATTTTATGTCCGTAAATAAATGATTGCCTTTTTAAAAAAGTACGAAATATGGGTGTTTTTAGCACTCGCGCCTTTACTTAATTTTGTTATTACTTACTTGAAAAGTAAGGGGGTTATTGAGTTTTTTCCATATACTAACGGTCGCTTTTACGCACTAATGTTCTTATTGCTATTTATTGTGAAAATCACAAAAGGTAATGAAGGCATAAAGAATTTATTTAGACCTATGCTAGTTTGGAAAGTACACCCAAAGTGGTATGTATTTAGCTTACTATTCGCATTTACCATAGGTTTAATAACATTAGTAATTGTAGCCTTTTATAATGGAGATATGTCCATTCTTGATTTCGAAATTTATATACCTACCTTAAAATTCACTTTGTTTCTACTGTCTTGGGCATTTTTAGGTGAAGTGGTATGGATTGGTTATGCATTTCGTGAACTTTCGAAAATCACTAAACCATTTTACGCAACTCAGGTTATCGGCTTTGTATGGTCTTTATGGTGGCTACCTTCTGTTTTTATTAATGTTGGAGTAATAGAAGATTTACCTGTGTGGCCATTGTTTTTGAATATGATGGGAGCTGCTGGTATGTGTGCTATTGTATATTCAAAAACCAAAAGTGGAATATGTGTTTTGGTAATACAGTCGATGTTAAATATGTCTCTTGTTTTGTTGCCGATTTCACCAGATGCAGGTGACCATACCTATACTATATTTGCGGTTCTTTATTTTCTGGTCATGTTGATTTTCATGTATTTTATGCCGCCGAAGTTAAATTTTGAATCGTCGAATAAATTAAATAAGGCTTAAAAAATAAATTACCTGTCTATATCGTATCTAGACAGGTAATTTATCTGCTTTTGTATTTTGCTTCTTTTTTAATTTATCATTAGCCTTTAATTGCTTCATAATACTATTGGCTAAAAATTTCGCCAAGTTAACAGGTACCGCATTACCAATCATTTTATAGCCTGCCGCTACTTTTTTGTAGTGAAAGGTAAAATCATTGGGAAATGTCTGTATTCTTGCGCATTCTCGTACGCTTAACCTTCTGTATAAATCTTCTTTACCTGGTACAAACACGCGAACATCTTTTTCAATAAGCTTCATTTTTGGTGCCTGTGGATGTATCGGTGCATGTCTGCCACCTGCCTGTATGGTGAACGATTGTTCGTCCCAATTGCGAACACGATTTCTAGACATATACATGGTTGAAAAGCCACCGATCATATATTCATGATTGGGAATAGTACAATTTTCGCCATTGGTATTATTGAATTCTAAAGCAGGAATTGCCGCATCCTTTAAATCTGAAATGGCTGTTTCAAGTGTAATTTTAGGGAAGGTCTCGGTCGGGAATTCATATTTAAAATTCAAGTCTTTTCTAATGCCTATAAAGAAAACTCTTTTTCGGTCTTGAGGTACATTGTAGTCAGATGCATTTAGCATTTTAAAAGACAGGTCATAACCTGTGCCAGCGTTTTTCAAAAGATTTTTTATGCCATCAAGTGCTGTACTGTGCTTGCCAATTAGCATTCCGCTTACGTTTTCTGCTAAAAAGAATTTGGGTTGCTTGGCTTCCAGTATTCTTATAAAATCATAGAATAATTGTCCTCTTTTATCTTGTATACCCCTTGCAGCACCAGCGGCGCTCCAACTTTGGCAAGGCGGTCCACCAATGATCCCGTCACAATCAGGCACATCATCCGCAGGTATATCAACAATACTTCTTTTGTCGAATGTAGTATTGGGGTGGTTCTTTTCATAAGTCTCCCAAATATCCTTATCATATTCGTTTGCCCAAATTACATTAAAGCCAGCTTGTTCAAAACCAAGATCTAGGCCGCCTGCTCCAGCAAAAAAGGATACTATATTCATTTTCTTATGTTATTCTATATTTCTTAGATTTTCTAAAATAATTTTTAGAAAACACATCTCAAGAAGGCAAAAATACATTTTAGAATTTCAAATTGCTTTTAAATCAACCATCTATTTTACTCGATAATCGAGATTTGAATGTTCCCATGCGTGCGTCTAAATATTAATTATGTCTTCAAGTTAATACCTCGTGGGCTTGTCCCGAAGTTAATTACTTGTATGGTTTCCTTCTTACGTTTAATACTGGCGACATTATTTTCAAAAGCTTTTATGGTACTTTCGTCTTTAATGACAAGATGCATACCTACTTCGCAATGTATTCCGCTATAACTCAAATCTGGCATGTTCGTGAATTGAGTGATATTCACGTTGTCTAGATAAATAAATTGGGTGGGAGTGAAATTATAAGAGCAGTATATAAGTGTGTTGTCTATTAGTATGAATTTTGAATGTATGTGCTCATTTACAAAGTATTCAATATTCTCAGAGCTCTTGATCTGACTGTAGAATTGCTGAAAGCTATTTGTGTTCGCAGGGCTTCTAAATTTTATCTGTTTAAATTTCTCTGCATCTTCTGTCAATGGCGCAAAGGTTTGAGATAAACAAGTAACTTGTATGCCTTTGTTAGCCATGGTAATTACATCACCTAATATACCTTTACGAATTTCATTTTTATTGATAGTAGAATGATGATTAGCATTGAATTGGTAATTAAATGCTGCCAAATGCTGGGCGCAAACTATAATTCTTTCTTTTGCTGCTACTATATATTCTGACAATGTTTTTTCTAGAATATTAGCAGAATTGTCATAAAATGGTGCCGTAGTAAATGCCGAATTTGAAAATTTAAATTCAAGTTTCTCGTACGTATTACATGTGGTATTTAAAGATGCTTTGTAATCTTTAATAGCAATTGAATTACTGATTAAATTATTGTAAAAAGTTTTTATGCCCTCCTCGTAATTTGGTTCATCTTCTATGCAAATCATAGATTCGTTTTTGACCAAATCTCGTACGGCTAAATTAGATGAACTTAATAGGATGATATACCCGCTTTTCTTTCTAATGTAAGCAGATTTAATATGTAAAGAGTAGGGTAGAGAACCTCTAGAGAATTTTTTTATGCGGGCACTTCGTACATATAAATGAGGAAACACAAATAAATTAAAATTTTCATGCGATGTTGATCTGTACATTTCCCCATAAATTTTTCTTGCTAAATTATATTTGGTCACACTTTTGTCTGACTTTTCTCCTGTTGCAAGATTTTCTAGAATTTTAGGTTTGTTATTATCATAGCCTTCTAATGGTATAGTAATTACATTCACGATTATGCCATCTGCTGCTACTTCTTTCAAATATTCATGCAAATGTTGGTTGTTATACAAATACCAAGAAATGTTGATTTCTTCAATAGCACTTCTTTGCTTCTCAATAGTTTCTATAAATTTCTCAAGCAATAATGGTGAACCGCCTTGCTCATAAAAATCGAATCGATTCTTATAGTTTTTGGGTTCATCAAAAAAAGCTTTAAATGACATTTATGCTAATAATAGTTAGGCTACCTAATTAGATTTTATATTAGGTTGTGCTTTAAAGATAGGCATCTGTTTCTTTTAAGCCTCATTTTTAGAACAATTGAAATGGTTGAAAATATATTGTAAATGATTTTTTTACAGAAGAAAAAGTGATTGATAAATAGTTAATAAAATAAAATGGGCGCATCAATTTTAGTACTACTTTCGGCCTTTATTTTTTAAAGGTTAATACATTGATTGTTAGTGTTAAAAAAGACTATATATCACAATTATAAATGGAACAATACATTTTTTATTTAGGCTTTATTGTAGCAGCATATGCTGTTATAGCTAATGATGTTATACAGACATTGGGTACGTTTATGACATCTAATGCAAATGTTAAATGGTGGCTTTTATGGGGTTTTGCAGGCTCTGTTCTAACGGTTACTTTGGTTTATGGTTGGTATATAAACGGTGGTGATGTTTCTTATGGTAGGTTGTCAAATATTCCGCTACCTGATCCAATGCCATGGTGGTATTTATTAGCACCAATCTCTTTAATGGTAATTACTCGTTTTGGTATACCTGCAAGTACTACGTTTATGATTTTAAGTGTTTTTTCATCTAGTCAATTGATAGAGAAAATGATACTTAAATCTGTATTTGGTTACGCACTTGCTTTCGTTGCTGCATTTGTGCTGTATTTATTTTTGACGAAAAAATTTGAATCTCCGGCATCTATTAGATTAATGGATAAGAAAAAGCAGCGACCTTTTTGGATAGTAGCGCAATGGTTTTCAACAGGCTTTCTTTGGTCGCAGTGGTTAATACAAGATTTTGCCAATATTTTTGTATTTCTTCCAAGGCAATTATCATTGTATGAATTAGTATTTTCTTTAGCGCTCATTTTGCTTATTATGGCATATATATTTAATTCGAAAGGTGGTAAGATTCAAGGTATAGTGAATCAAAAATCAAATACACAGCATATACGTTCAGCAACAATTATAGATGCTTGTTATGCTTTGCTATTGTTCTTTTTTACGTCAGTAAATACAATACCAATGAGTACCACCTGGGCATTTATAGGAATTTTGGCGGGTAGAGAAATTGCTATAAGCTACCGCCTAAAGAAAGGGGAATTGAAGAAAACCTATAAAATGCTGGTCAATGATTTTGCCAAAGTAAACATGGGTCTTTTTGTGAGTATTCTAATTGCTTATCTAATTCAGTTTATGAAAGGGTAATTTACTTTACACTGATCAATACCGCTTCGCAGCTTTTTAGGTCGGAGTTCAAAACAATGTTTTCAGATTTTTCGCCATCAGATATTTCTACTGATACCGTATTTGGTGGCGAATCGCCTAAGTTATGGGCGTAAAGGAACAAATCATTAGATTTTGTGGGGTCAAGTTTAATTTTGAATTCCTTCTTCCAATAGGTTAAATAGTACTTTTTAATTACTTGAACACCGTTCAGATATATAGAAACAATATCGCCATCTTGCCTGCCGTGATCCCATATTTTTATAACTATATCTTCAGAATTGAACTCGAATTCTTTGGTATATGAAATTTTTCTACCATCGAAGCTATCTCTAACTTCAGGTTTGCTTTCAGTTGTAGGCTCAGGCTTATTCTCGGCTTGGGCAACTGCAGTTCGCTTAGGTGCTATTTTCTCTTTTGCTTTTTTCTTTGCTTTCGATCTAGACTTCTTATTTTTTGGAGTTACAGTGTTGGCATTTGCTAATTGCTGCTTTTTCTTTCTTTCGTCAGATGCCGCATTCATAATTGAAAAGAACGGAGTAGCTTTTTTAGCAATATTGAATTTGTCATCTGGGAATAGTTCTATGGCAACTACCTGGTATCTATTGCCGGATCCAATGTTTTTTGCCAATTCTATTCCGTCTTCAAATCCATCATTTTTAAAAGAACCAAGTTCTTGCACTACCATTTCATTACGTACTAGAAAAAAACGAATGGACTTGCTAGTATCTATTTTTACGGTATTCCACTGTAAAGCAATTTTGTCGGGAATGTTCCAGACAGTGTTTTCATTTGGGGAAACGATATTTATAGTAGCTATATCTTGCGCATAACTAAAAGTAGATATTAGTAATAGGGCAGATAAAAATATAAAATGAATTTGGCGCATGTGTAATATGTTATCTTAAAGATAGTATTAAACGATTCTTGTTTAAGACCTCTATAATCTACAAGATATATGATACTAAACGAAAATTTATAGCAATTTAATATAATAGTAAGCGCCTTTTAATTCATTAACTTCAAATTAATCTCTTTTCAATAGCTGTATTGTTCAATAATCGAAATTTTACGATTGTCCTTTTCTAATGCGTTGATGGCTAGCTTCGAGATAATTTACTTATTGCATACTATTTGTAGCAAGAACTTTTTAATGTTAAATATTGGAAATAATCCCAATAATTGGAAATAATCCATAATTTAGCTATCCCGATTTTTTAGAGGGATAGTTATGAGCAAAACAATACTGCATATAGATTTAGATACTTTTTATGTATCTGTAGAACGACTCAATAATCGTGAGTTGCAGAATAAACCATTATTGGTGGGCGGTACGGGAGACCGCGGCGTGGTAGCGGCATGTAGTTATGAAACCCGTGGCTTTGGTGTGCACTCCGGGATGCCCATGAAAATGGCGCGCGAACTGTGTCCTGATGCTGTTGTAATTAGAGGTAATGCTGGTGATTATAGTAAGCACTCAGATGTGGTAACGGAAATCATAAAAGAATACGTACCTGTATTCGAAAAATCTAGTATCGATGAGTTTTATGCAGACCTCACCGGTATGGATCGTTTTTTTGGTTGCTACCAATATGCTTCCCAAATGAGAAAGAAGATTATTCGAGAAACAGGACTTCCCATTTCCTTCGGATTGTCGGCTAATAAGGTCGTTTCTAAAGTAGCAACGAACGAGGCGAAACCAAATAATCAGTTGAAGATAGATGAAGGATTGGAAAAGCCTTTTTTAGCACCGCTATCCATCAAAAAAATACCAATGGTGGGTGATAAGACTTATCAGACTTTACGGAACCTTGGGCTACGGCAAGTGCGTACAGTTCAAGAAATGCCTATGGAAGTCATGCAGCGTGTTTTGGGTGCTAATGGCGGAGTAATATGGAAACGTGCCAATGGTATTGATAATACACCTGTGATTCCGTTTTGTGAGCGAAAATCAATATCTACCGAAAGAACTTTTAATAAAGATACGATTGATGTAAACAGACTACGTGGTATCCTCATTGCCATGACCGAAAATTTGGCATATCAATTACGACGTGGAGATAAGCTGACCGCTTGTATTTCAGTAAAAATTAGATACTCAGATTTTAATACCTATTCAAAGCAAATGCGCATTCCGTATACCAGCGGAGACCATATTTTAATACCCAAAATTTTAGACCTGTTCAAGACCTTATATAACCGTAGGTTATTAGTGAGGCTAATTGGTATACGTTTCAGTCATTTAGTGTCCGGTAATTATCAAATCAACCTTTTTGATGATACCGAAGAAATTTTAAGCCTATATAATGCTATGGATGAAATTCGAAAACGCTACGGAGACAAAAGTGTGTTGCGGGCATCGGGCATGGGTGCAAAAACAATAGGAAGAATGCATAATCCTTTTAATGGATTGCCACCTGTTGTGTTGGCACATAGGAAGATTTAGTTCTTGGTTGATGGATGTTGGTTGTTGAGGATGAAAATGCTTAGCGCAAAAACGTCTTCACGAGGAGGCACGACGAAGTGATTTATTGAAGTGGGGTGACAATGATAATCGGATGTACTTACTTTCGGCAGATTGCTTCGGTGAAAAACCTGGCAAAGACGATACCCGTTCACTGAGCGTAGCCGAAGTGAAATCTCGAGTGAGAAAGCAAACAATAAAAAAAGCGTACTGCGCAAAGCGAATAGCGTGAAGCGCTTAGCGCAAAAAAACAACAACCAATAACCAACAACGAGCATGTACCTAAACTGCCATACATATTACAGCCTTCGCTACGGGACTTTTTCCGAGATTGAGCTTTTGCAATTAGCGAAGGCACATGGGGTAACGCAATTGGTATTGACAGATATTAATAATACATCGGCTTGTTTAAACTTTGTTCGTAAAGCAGCTGAATATGATATATGTCCTATTTTGGGTATCGATTTTAGAAACGGAGTGGAGCCATGCTTTGTTGGTATAGCAAAGAATAATGCAGGATTTTTGGAACTCAATAACTTTTTGTCGCATTACATTCATCATGACAAGAAAATACCAGAAATAGCTCCGGATTTTAAAGATGTGTTTGTTATTTACCCCTTTGAGAAAGTGTTGGAGAGTGAAAAGAAAATCTTTGCAGCACATGAGTTTATAGGAGTTTCTGTAAATGAGCTGAAACGACTTCGGTTTTCAAAATTACTAGAGCAGCGAGATAAGATTGTATTGCTGCAGCCGGTTACTTTTAGAAATAAGCGCGATTTTAATGCACACCGATTATTGCGCGCCATAGATAATAATACTTTGTTGAGTATGCTATCGGTAACCGAGCAGGCACGCGATGATGAACATATGTATGCGATACCAAACTTGGCCGCGCACTTTTCTGAACATAGTTTTATACTAGAAAACACCCAGCAGTTGATGGATGCCTGCTCTATTCATTTCGATTTTACCACAGGGCGAAAACCTCAGAATTTAAGCACCTATTTAGGCAGTACTGAAGAAGATGAGGTGTTTCTAGAACAGTTATGTCAAGAGGGATTGCCCAAGCGTTACCCAGAAATAAATCAGGCTGTTTTAGATCGTTTAGCGAAAGAGCTTTACCTCATTAAAGAGATGAATTTTGTCTCTTACTTTCTTATCAATTGGGATATTATCTCTCATGCTCGAACGCAGAATTTCTTTTACGTGGGGCGAGGTAGTGGTGCAAATAGTATTGTGGCATACTTGCTTTTTATTACCGATGTAGATCCTATGGAGCTCGACTTGTATTTTGAGCGGTTCATTAATTTATACCGAGTAAATCCGCCCGATTTTGATATTGATTTTTCCCATAGGGATAGACCTATTATGACGGAGTATATTTTTAATCGTTTTGAAAATGTAGCATTGTTGGGTACCTACGTTACTTTTCAATCTCGTGGAGTTATTCGCGAATTAGGTAAGGTATTTGGCTTGCCAAAAGATGAAATAGATTTGTTGTGCGACGGTAATATTCAGGCAAGTCGGTTAGATACTATTTCGACTTTGGTATTGAAATACACACAGCTGCTACATGGTATGCCTAACTATCTCAGTATTCATGCAGGAGGAATTCTAATTACCGAGAAACCTATTCACTGGTTTTCGGCAACCAATATGCCACCAAAAGGTTTCCCCACTACGCAGTTTGATATGATTATTGCTGAGGATGTCGGTATTTTTAAGTTCGATATTCTTGCCCAACGCGGACTCTCAAAAATAAAGGAGACACTGGATATTCTGGAACGCGACCGACCCGAAGAATTTGCCAAGTTCGATATTCATGATATCAAGGCGTTTAAAAAAGATCCTAAAATCAATAATTTGGTAAAAACAGCGCAGTGTATGGGTTGTTTTTATGTGGAATCTCCCGCCATGCGGATGTTATTGAAGAAGCTGGAAGTAGATACCTATTTGGGTCTCGTAGCGGCAAGTTCTATTATTCGTCCCGGAGTATCCAAAAGTGGTATGATGCGAGAATATATTCTACGACATAGAAACAAAGGTAGGGCAGAGGAATTTGCGCATCCGGTGATGTTAGAAATTATGCCTGAGACTTATGGGGTAATGGTTTACCAAGAAGATGTAATAAAAGTAGCCCACCATTTTGCTGATTTAGATTTGGGGGAAGCCGATGTATTACGACGTGGAATGAGTGGTAAGTTCCGTTCTCGGGAGGAGTTTCAAAAAGTGCAAGACAAGTTTATGGACAACTGCCGTAAAAAAGGATATGCCGAGAAACTCATTCAAGAAATTTGGGATCAAGTAGCGAGTTTTGCAGGCTATGCTTTTGCAAAAGGGCATTCGGCATCGTATGCAGTAGAAAGTTATCAGAGTTTGTTTTTACGTGCCTATTATCCGTTAGAATATATGGTGGCGGTGCTTAATAATGGTGGCGGATTTTATAAGCCTGAGTTCTACGTGCATGAAGCTCGCATGTTGGGTGCAACAATACATCCACCGTGTGTGAATAGGAGTAATGCGGGTAATCGTATTTATGGAAAAGAATTGTATTTAGGATTAGGTTATTTACGGGAATTGGAGCAACGGGTGATGGAGCGTATACTAAAAGAGCGCTTTGTGAAAGGTAATTTTATGTCGTTAGAAGATTTCTTGGATAGGTTGATAATATCCATAGAACAAGTCAGTATTTTAATACGTATTGATGCATTCAGATTTACCGAAACCAATAAACACGAGCTCCTCTGGAAAGCACATTTGTTTTTGAACAAGACCAAGAAAATAGACCACCCAAAACTGTTCGCGCCACGGCACCAACATTTTGAAATTCCGTCATTATACAGTACCAATTTAGAAGTCGCCTTTACGCAATTAGAGTTGTTAGGGTTTAGTTTATGTAGTCCATTTGAGTTGTTGGTAGAAGCACCATTAAATACTTCGGGGAGTAAGGATTTCGAAAAGTATCTAAATAAACATATCGATATCTACGGATATTTAATAACTGTAAAACGTACAAAGACCCATAAAGGGAAAGCCATGTTTTTTGCGACATTGTTAGACCAACAAGGGCAAGTATTTGATGCCGTATTATTTCCGCCAGTTGCAGAAAAATATATGTTTAGGGGAAGAGGAATTTACAGATTCTATGGTAAAGTAGTCAGTGAATTTGGATTTTTAAGTATAGAAGTAATTAAACTTATAAAACAAGATTTCATTCAAGACCCTAGGTATGCAGACATGAAAACTAGTGCTAAAGTTTTTGACCAAAAGAAGGCGAATAACCAAGAAGGGGAAAGAGAAGAGAAAATTGACGTTAGAGAATAGAGGAAGCGCTACTCGCTATTCGCCACGCGCCACGCGCTCAGCGCAGATTACGCGTATAGCGTGAGGCGTCCAGCGCTTGGCGCAATGACTATCAACCGACAACCGACAACCATCCTCAAAAAGCCTCTAATACATAACCGAATATCCAGTATAGTATAAGAAAAACAAAAACGGTTCCAATACAACCACATTTACCTCCGCCAATTTTCTTTGCGCCGTACCACGCACCAATAATTTGAATTAGTTTTTTCATGATGGCAATTTACGAGTTTAGTTGGTTGTTATTGAAGTAAAAATTAGCTTGAAAAGTAGTGTAAGTAATATTATTTACAAAGCTAGAGTTGTTGGATACTTTGAAATTATAACTTATTATATTTTTTAAACCACTGAATAAAAATTGAAACACCGGTTTTAATATCTACAGAACTTTTATATCCCAACTCTTGTAAATGTTTGGTGTCTGCCCAAGTTCTAGGTACATCTCCTGGTTGCATTGGTAAATATTCTTTTTGGGCCGTAATTCCTAAACTAGTCTCAATGGCTTTTATAAAGTCTAATAAATTTTGAGGCTTTCCATTACCAATATTTAAAATGTGGTAAAATAGATTGTCCTCATTTACTTTGGGTTTATGATTGATCAAAATTTCAATACCGTTGATAATATCATCAATGTAAGTGAAATCGCGACTCATATCTCCATTGTTAAAAACTTTAATTGCTTTCCCTTTTGTAATTGCGTCAGCAAAAAGTATAGGTGCCATATCTGGTCGACCCCATGGTCCATAAACAGTGAAAAAACGTAAGCCTGTTGTGGGTAAATTATATAGATGGCTATAGGTATGGGCCATTAACTCATTACTTTTTTTGGTGGCGGCATATAAAGACACTGGTTTGTCAACACTATCATCTTCTGAAAAAGGAACTTTTGAATTTGTTCCATAAACAGAAGAGCTCGAAGCATATAAAAAGTGCTCAATCTTGTAATTTCTGCAACACTCTAAAAGATTTACAAAACCTACTAAATTAGATTGTACATACGCATGTGGGTTTTCGATAGAGTAGCGAACACCTGCCTGAGCAGCTAAATGAATTACGTAATTAAATTTTTCATGTTCAAAAAGATGTTCCAGTTTTGTTAAATCTGTAATATCCATTTTAGTAAACCGATAATTAGCATACTTCTGGCTAAATGTCAATTGTCCATTTTCAGAAATTAGATGGCGTTTAATTCCTGAGTCTTCTAATCTGGCATATTTTAAATTTATACCGTAGTAATCATTAATGTTATCAAGACCAATTACCTCATGTCCAGTTTTAATTAGCTTTTCAACCAAATGATAACCAATAAATCCTGCAGCTCCGGTTACTAAAATTTTCATATGAATTCTACTTTATAAAATTTTATTTGAAATCTACAATTAGGCTTGAAAGATTCTGTATTTAAAAAAGGTGGTGTGTATTAAGACTTAAAAGTTAATAAAGACAAAGCTAATAGAATTAAGTGTCAACATCATAAATTGAAATTTTTTATTAATAATAATTAAATTTTAATTCTAAATAGGATAATTTTTTAACTACGAATTTTATTTTACAATATATACGCTATCTATTGAAATGAAAGTATTAATTATGCCACCAAAGTGGCATGGTTTTAGTTAAGTAATATGTAGCAATATATAGAGGTTAACTTCGTTATCTTATCACGTGCTTCATATATTAGCGTGTAGATATTATAGGAATTTTAAAGTAACTAACCAGTCCCCATTTTAATGCAAGAAAGCAATGTACCTCTTACTAATTTACCAAAATGGTTCGTTTTGGTTGTTAAGACAAAGCGAGAGAAACAAGTTGCTGAAATTTTAGAGCGTCATGGCTTTGAAATTTACTGTCCTGTTAAGAAAGAAATTCGGCAATGGAGCGATAGAAAAAAAGTTATAGAGGTTCCCGTTTTTCAAAATTATTTGTTTGTAAGACTTAAGGAATCAGATAGAGATACGGTCTTTATTACTTCTCATATAAAAAAATACCTATACTGGTTAGGGAAAGTTGCTATAGTACGCGATGTTGAAATAGCCGTTATCAAAGAATGGATGACTAATGATAACATTTGCAATATCAAATCATCACATTTACAAAAAGGTAAAGTTATAACTATTGAAAAAGGTGCTTTCAAAGATAAAGAGGCTACAATACATGAAGTTCGTAAAAATGAACTCAAACTTGTTCTAAATGGTTTAGGTATTGTTTTGTTGGCTAAAATTAGAGATGTGGCTTAAGCTATTAATAAGCGTGTGCCTCTATTTTATAATTCAATCAAAAGCGCAGGTTTACCATTTAAAATCGATTAGTTATCTCTTTTTTGTGTAATTAATCTTAATTACGCAACTTATCTTTTTTATTCCTTTCAAATTACTTTTATTTGTCTTACCATAACTATTAATTTGCTAAATACGAAGTATTTGTAAGGTTTTTCAATCAAACAAATAAAGAGAACATAGCAAATACACTAAACACTAATCCATTTTAATTTTTGCACTATCTTAAAAGTGCAAATTTTCATGTGGATTTAACGGCGGAGCCGTTGAATTTCTTCAAGTAGAATTCAATCAGAAGTATTGAGTTTACTTCCCAAATTCATTCTGAATCTTTGAAGTTATTTAAGTGATAATTTTATTAGTTGGTTTTAAATTGTAAAAATCTTTTTAGCGTTATTTAATGTTGGGCTATATTTAAAATATCAAAACTTAAGACATTATCAAGTAAAATAACTCGTTCGTCGATTGTTATTGGAGCTAAAAACTAGTTTTCCCATTTTTAAGAATTCATAATAATCATAGTATTAGGCTTATCTTTTTTTAATAAATGAAATACCGTAACTCAGACTATATAATTCCGATCTCTATATTCTTAAATTTATGTATCATAAATGGAGTGCTCTTAATATTGACTCCAGAGACCTATTTGAATGTATTTAATATTGCTTACTATAATATCAGCTGGCTGTTTATTGCGTTTATTTTAAACTACTACACTACTGACAGAAAGGAGCTTTTTTTTACGAGGTTCCATAAAATCATACAAATTCTCTTTGTCTATTTCCTTTCTTATTTTGCATTGTTTGCCATAAGAGATGAAAGCATACCATCTATTAGTTATCAATATGTAGTATTTGCAATTTTATCAATTTGCCTTATTTGGTATAGGGTATTATTCTTTTGGGTAAGAGGTAAGTTTAGGGTTATTGGTCGAAATAGTGTTAAGGTAGTAGTACTCGGTAGAGACAGAAATTTAAAGAAAATCAGAAAAGTTTTTGACAACCCTACTTTTGGTTATTTCTATTCGGGATATTTTTCGGATAATGAATCAAAAAGCCCTACATATTTGGGTCAAATAAAGGATTCTTTTGGCTATATCTTAAATTATGATATAGACATTATATACTGTGTAGCTTCTAATTTTAGTGAAGATGAACTAAAGAACTTTGTAGATTTTGCCGATAATAATTTAATACGATTTAAAGTTATTTTGGATGATATGGATGTGTTTAATCGTGCTATGTCAGTAGAAACTTACAATACTACCCCTGTACTTAATCTACGAAATGTGCCATTAGATACCGAATATGGTCGTATCATTAAACGTGCTTTTGATATTATTTTTTCTGGTTTGGTGATTCTTTTAATACTGTCATGGCTAACCCCTATATTATATATATTAATTAAAATAGATTCTCCAGGAGATTTTTATTTTAAACAAATGAGACATGGGTACAAAAGGCAAACATTTTGGTGTTATAAATATCGTTCCATGACGGTGAATAAAGAATCCGACTCTCAAATGGCGAAGAAGGGTGATATGAGAGTTACAAGAATTGGTAAGTTTATACGTAAAACCAGTATAGATGAATTACCTCAATTTATAAATGTGTTTAAAGGAGATATGAGTATTGTAGGGCCAAGACCTCATATGGTGGTTCATACTACAGATTTCGAGAAGTCAGTAGATAAATATTTGGTACGTCATTTTGTAAAACCAGGTATCACAGGTTTAGCTCAAATAATGGGTTATAGAGGTGAAATTATCAAACCCTCTGATATTAAGAATCGTACGCGATTAGATATCTTTTATGTAGAACGATGGTCTATGGGTTTAGATATACATATTCTTTTTTACACTATATATAATGTAATTAAGGGTGAAGAAAAGGCTTACTAAGGTCTTTTTAATCCCATATTGCCTTTTAAATGAGGAGTTATTGTATTTGTTGCCATTCAATACCATCAAACTGAAGCCAGATTGTGCTATTTTTATTTAAAACAGTCATATTTCTATTTTTAAGATCTTTATATTGAATGTTTAAAGATATGTTGCTGTTACCTATGTTTTTTAAAATAAAAAGCAGCCCAGATTGTTCTGTTGAAGTGTAAGGGAAAATTAATTGCGATACGCTTTCTTCTAATATTAAAGTTTCATCTGTGATAGTTAAAGCTTCTTTCGAATTGGATAGTCTTCTGATTGATTTTAAAACGGTGCTATTGGTTTCTGTTTTATAAGTGCCGCCAGAGGTGGTTAATGTACCGTCAACGATTAAGTTGCCTCCAACATGTAAAGTAGCTAATGGGTTTTGTACGTTGACGCCAACATTGCCATTTTCAATTATGCGCATTGCTTCTTGACCATTCGCCGAAAAGCCTAATTGATTAGTTTGAGGAACGTAGAGACCTGTTGATGTACTTCCTTGAAAATGATAACCAGGATAACCAGCTGAACCTCTACCATTTTGAATTCTACTTGCAGTGATTAAACCAATTACCTCTAGTGCTGTTCTAGGAGTTATAGTGCCTATCCCTAGCCTTTTGGTGTTATTGTCGTAAAAGAGATTAGCTTGGTCAAAGGTTGGAGCACCAGCGCTATCTCCAAAAAACAGAGCTCCATTTATACCCGTGTGACCAGCTGTCTCAATTAAAAATGTATCATCATCTGTAGTTACTGTATAAGTGCCATTTTCATTATTAACTATAGTTATATTTTCGCTAGTTCCTGTTCCGGCGGTTCCTGGTTCACCTTGAATACCCTGTTCACCTTGAGGACCTTCGATACCTGGTTCACCTTGAATACCCTGTTCCCCTTGAGGACCTGGTTCACCTTGGGGACCTTCTGGTCCAGTAATTACTTCTGGGTCAGTAATTGTATTGTTACACAGATTATTCCATTGGGTTCCATCAAAAAAGAAAAGACATTCAATATCGGTATTATAAACCAATGCACCCCTCAAAGCATTTATGGTTTGCATTTGACTTGAAGAAATACGACTTACTACAAGTGTATGAGTGGTGCTTTCCAGTTCTAAAAGTGATGAACTATTAATATTCTCAGGATTGTCACCAATTTTAATTTGGGCTAATATCACTTGTGTTGTGAGCAAACATAAAAACGTAATATATGTGGTGAATTGAAAATGTTTCATTTTTGAATTTTTTGATGTCAAAGCTATGATAATTAATTTGTAATCAGTTAGTACAAAAAAAAATCATTTTTTAATGGTTTACTCACAGTACACCTTTAACTACCTTAATTTTAGTTGAGTTACAGAATACAGATAGTTTTATTTAATCGTTATACTGAATATCGGCTTACAAGTTTTATATAAACCTTACACTAAAATTTATAAAGAAATTGCATTCCAAAAAATAGTGCTGATATTTGTATTAATAATTAATAGTTGATTTATATTGAGAAAGTTGATAAATTTTTTTTTAAATAAAATAAATTCTAGTTCTGATCGTACTAAAAATATTATTAAACATATTGGATGGTCTTCTTTATTTAAAGCAGGTAGTGTTTTAATAAGCTTTCTCCTTGTTCCACTTACAATAACCTATTTAAATAATGAAAACTATGGAATTTGGCTTACTTTAAGTTCTTTTATAAGCTGGTTTACTTTTTTAGATGTAGGCTTAGGCAAAGGGCTTCAAAATAAATTTGCAGAAGCAAAAGCTAATAAGGAATATGATTTAGCAAAGGCGTATGTAAGTTGTGCTTATTTTACTATAGGTATTGTGAGTTTAATTTTGGTTTTCATATTTTTTATTCTAAATAAATATATAAACTGGGCTCAAGTATTTAATGCAAATGACTCATTAAATGATTCCTTAAATATTTTATTACCTATTATTTTTACTTTCTTTGGTTTTCAGTTAGTTAGTAAATTAATCGTTTCAATATACATAGCAGATCAACATCATTCTATTAATATAAAAATTGAATTCTTTACAAGAGTATTTTCATTGTTAGCTGTTTGGATTCTTATAAAAACTACGGAAAGTTCATTATTAATTTATGGGTGTATTTTGTCTATACTTCCATTTCTTGTTCTATTAGTGCTGAATTTAATAGGTTTTAAAGGGGAATACAGGCACTTTAAGCCTGTGTTAAGTCTTTGGAAACGAAAATATTTAAAAGATATAACGGGTGTTGGACTTAATTTTTTTGTTATTCAAATTTCAACATTAATACTTTTTTCTACAGATAATTTTATTATAGCAAAATTGTTTACAGCGGCAGATGTTGTTCCTTATAATGTAGCATTCAAGTATTTTTCTATTATGGTCATGTTGTTTACGATAATAGTGACTCCTTATTGGTCTTCAATAACTGAGGCATATACTAATAATGATTTTCTTTGGATTAAAAATTCTATAAAAAGATTACAAATACTGTGGTTTGCAGTACCAATATGTTTATTAGTAATGTTGGCACTCTCTAATTGGTTTTATAATTTTTGGGTAGGAGACAAAGTCAACGTTGAATTTAACTTATCTTTTTCTATGGCTATTTTTGCGATGTTAATGACCTTTAATATGATTTATGTTAACTTTATTAATGGTGTAGGTAAAATTAAATTACAATTGTACTTAGGGATATTTAGTATGATAATTAATATTCCCTTGAGTATTTTTTTTTCAAAAATACTTCAGTTAGGGTTATCAGGTGTTGTTTTAGCAACATGTTTTTCCTTGTTATTACAATCCATTTTGTCACCAATTCAATATTTTAAAATTATTAATGGAAAGGCTAAAGGTATTTGGAATAAATAAATGTAAATCGTTGTGTCATAAAATAATTTTTGTAAAATTCAATTGCTCTCATGGTGTTAGAATTCAAGGATATTTTGAAAAAAGGTCTATCATCTAGTTTTTATTATTTTTGCGTCATAATATAAATGTTATTTCAGTTAATTTTAGAATTACTTAGAAGTCAAATGGAGTAATCTAGCTTTTGTTTGCAGTAAAGCATTAGAAATATTTTTATTGTTTTATTATATTTTGGTTTATTATCAATAAAACACCTTTCCTTAGGCTTGGATAAGCAAGTAAATATATTGATGAATTGGTAGTAATAAAATTAATACGTAGGTTTTATAGTTCAATAGGTTTTTGTCTAAATTAAAGTTGATGTTGAAAAAATTTTTGATAAAATATTTTATTTTTAGAAATAAAATTCTTTTTAAAAAAAAGGGAATATCTCATGGTAAACATTTAATGGTAATGGGACCTATTCAATTACTTGTAATGGGTGAATTGAAGGTTGGGAATCATTTTAATATGATTAGCGGTATTATGACTAATGCCCTTGGAAGAAATTTAAAATCAACTTTGAGAGTGGACCTAGGTGCTAAAATAATAATCGGAGATAATGTAGGTATGAGTTGTGTTTCAATTTGGAGTAAGGAAGAAATAATAATTGGTGATAATGTAAAATTGGGAGCTAATGTTATAGTTTTTGATTCTGATATGCATTCATTAGATTATCAATTAAGGAGAGATATATCTACTGACGGGATAAACTCTAAAAGTTCACCTATAGTTATTGAGGATGATGTGTTTATAGGAGCTAATTCTATTATAACCAAAGGAGTTAAAATTGGTAGGCAAGCTATTATAGCAGCAGGAAGTGTTGTAGTGAAATCAATTCCTGAGAGACAAACTTGGGGTGGAAATCCAGCAAGATTTATTAAAGAAAATACAAAATAGTTGAGGAAATTAATTTTTGACATAGCAATTACAGGTCATCATTCAGAGTATATTGAACATCTTGTAAATTATTTAGAATCTCAAGTTCTAATAAATGATATTTATTATTTTGTAATACATCCAGAATTACTTGAAAGATTTCCTAGAATTAAAGATAAGTCTAGAGAAAATAATAAGATTAATTTTGTACCAATTTCAAAAGAAGAATTAAGGGGGGTTGTATCCGTAAAAAAAATTAAAAATTCTCTAGCTCAATTTAAAATAATGAATCACTATGCAAAAATCTTGGACATAGACCATGTGATTTCATTAGATTTTCATTCTATAAAATATGGTGTTCTTTTAAAAAAGCCAGCATTTACTATTAGTAGCATTTTATTTCTTCAGTTTTTCCGCTTACCGAAGAAAACTCTAAATGAAAAAATGGAATATTATAAGCGTTATTTTATCATTAAATGGGCCGTAGCAAATAAGCAAATAAAAAATGTATTTGTACTAAATGATGATAGGACAGTAGACTTTATGAATAAAGAATTCAACACAAATTGTTTTCAAATATTACCCGATCCAATACCCGTTTTAAAACCATTAGAGAGTTTCAATATTAACAAATATTATAACATATCACCTGGAAGAAAGATTTTTTTACATATTGGCTCTTTAGGTGATAGAAAAGGTACTAATGAGGTTATTGAATCAACTTTTTGTTTAGATGAAGATGTTCAAAGAAGTATAGCAATTGTATTAGTCGGAAAGGCAAGCTTTTTGGAAGATGAAAAAAAATATCATGCTAAAATGAGATTGGTCCAAAATAAAACAGAAGTACAGATAATATGGGATAATCAATTTGTAACTCGCGAAATGATGAAAAGTTTATTTGATAATTGTGATGCAGTTTTATTGCCTTATAAAAATGCTGAATTTTCTAGTGGAATTCTAGGGCATGCTGCAGCTTCTCGAAAAACAGTTATAGCAACGGGTGCGGGATTAATTCAAGAATTAGTTAATAAGTATAATTTAGGTATTCTTTTAGAAAAACCTGATGCTGATTCAATAGCAGAAAAAATCTCTTTTTTTTTAAAAGATAAGCCTGCTACAAGTATGGCAGATGATTTTGTGGCAGAACATAACCCAAATAAATTTTGTAAGGTTTTACTTCAAATCAAATAAAAATCATCTGATTATTGTTTTATGAATTATTTAAATCAATACAAAAGTAAGTATCATTTTTCTGTTAATTTCTGGAGTGTTTTATTGGTTTTTACATTTGTTCCGGATTTGTTAGGAATAGAAAACGGTATAGTTAAATATGGCTTTTGGGCTTTAAGATGTGCAAGTGCCTTTTGGGTAGTTTTTAACTACAAGAAGAAAATTTATCATTTAAACTCTTCTGAGAAATTATTCTTTTTTGTAATAATTATTTTTTTTATTAACATCTTCATTGATGTTTTATTAGAAAATAATAGGAATGGATACGGTACTACAGTAGATTTAGCTGCATTCGCAATTGCAATATTAGTATCATTTTCCTTTAGATATGATCCAATGTTTTCTGGTCAAAAATCATTTAATTTTTTTGCACTTACACTCGCTTTAGGCCTTTTTGTCGCTTTTTTTTTAGCAGTACCTAGCCCTTTACCTTGGGTTGGTAGAATGGATGCAAACTCAAGTTTTAATACTATTAATTACGGTCAATTGGGCTGTGCAATGAGTCTAGTGTCTATATATAGTTTAACAAAAACTAAAAATATTTGGTATAAAATATTATGGGTATTAGGTGTGTTTTTAGGTCTTTTGTCAATTATGAAAGCAGGATCAAGATCACCTATTGTTGTGTTATTTGTGGTAGTTTTATTTTTTCTTTTTGCTAAATCTGGTTTTTCTAAAGGTCTTATATTATCTGTTTCACTATTACTTTTTTTATGGTTTATGTCTGATTTTTTAATTGAAATAGCAGATTCTATGGGCAGTAGTTTGCCAGCAAGAATACTATCGGCATTAGAGTCGGGTGAGTCAAGTGGGCGAGATAAAATTTACGCTAATACTCTATCTTTAATTAATGATTCTCTTTACTTTGGAGATTCATATTTAATTCCCTCAGGTATTGGTAAGGGTGGCTATCCACATAACTATATATTAGAGGCTTTTTTGACGTGCGGGCTATTTGGTGGTATACCTTTTTTAATTATGCTGTTATTATCACTTTATAAATCCTACAACTTACTTCGAGATGGGCATCAATCTGGTTGGATAGTTGTAATATTTGTTCAACTATGTACTTTTGGTATGTTTAGTTCATCTCTAAGTAGTTCTCAAGACTTTTGGGCATTAAGTTTTTTCATTCTATCTATTGATATTTCTGAAAAGCATAATAGAAAAAGGCTTCCAGAAGAAACTTAATGAAAAGGACCAATTATTTTAAAAAGTATTTATAACTAATATTTAGTGATTTTAATTTTTATAATTTGAATTTTTATGGAATATGATAACTTAAGTCCAATTATTCTTTTTACGTATAATCGTTTAGAAGAGTTAAAGCAGACTATAGCAGCTTTACAAAACAATAAGTTAGCGAATAATAGTATTCTATATGTGTATTCTGATGGCGCTAAAACGGCTAATGATAATATAGCTGTGGATGCAGTTAGAGATTTTTTAAAAACAGTTTCTGGATTTAAAGATGTGATTTTAAAATTTTCTGAAAAGAATAAGGGTTTAGCTCCTTCCATTATTGAGGGAGTAACCACAATTTTGGAGAAGCATGGGAAAGTTATTGTTTTGGAAGATGATCTATTGGTAAGTGATAATTTTTTATCATTTATGAATAGTGGGCTTGATTACTATTATAAAAACCCATCTATTTTATCTATTTGTGGGTATAATATGAAAGTGGAAAAACAAAAAGCGGACAATTATTTATTTGATATGTTTTTCGCAAAACGATCGTCTTCATGGGGTTGGGCAACTTGGAAAAATAAATGGAAAGGAATTGATTGGAATGTAGAAGATTATGACGCCTTTTCTCAAAATAGAGAGCAACGTAAAGCATTTAACGAATGTGGAAGTGATATGTTTGGGATGTTAAAAAGACAGCAACAAGGTAAAATTAATTCATGGGCAGTTCGTTATAATTATCATCAATTTAAGAATGATTTGTGGAGTGTGTTTCCGATAACATCTAAAGTCAAGAATATTGGTTTTAGTAGTGAGGCAACACATACAAATCAGAAATACAGTCGTTTTGATGTTAACTTAGATAAATCTGGTAAAACTGATTTTAAATTTACAGAAGAGATTGTATTGGATATAGATATACAAAAACAATTTAAGGATGTAAATAGTATTAAGAACCGTATTATCTACAAGATTAAAAATCTTTTTTAATTCTAAATTCAATGCTTAAAACAGTATTCCAAGATTGGAATTATAATAAAGGTAATATTAAAGCCCGCCTTATTCTAGTTGGCTTTAGAATTGCACATCTAGCAATTAAAACAAGATTACTTTTTATTATTCTTATTCCTCATTTAATAATTTATCGTGTAATTGTTGAGTGGTTTTTAGGTGTAGAATTACCTTATAAGACCATAATTGGTAAAGGGCTTAAAATATATCACGGTCAAGCCTTAGTAGTTAATGATGGGACAATAATAGGCTTTAATTGCACTTTAAGAAACTCAACTACCATTGGTAATAAAATATATATGGATGGTAACCCATCTAAAAGCCCTGTAATAGGCAACAACGTAGATATTGGTTGTAATGTGAGTATTATTGGACCTGTAGTCATAGGAGATAATGTTATCATTGGGGCAGGTTCTGTCATAGTAAAAAATGTGCCGTCTAACAGTATTGTTGCAGGTAACCCTGCAAGAGTGATTAAATTTGTTGATTAAAAGAAAGTCGCTATAAATAAAAATTATGATAATTAAACCAAAGGTGTTATTTATACTTCACTTTCCACCTCCTGTAAACGGAGCTGCAATGGTAGGGCAATATATAAAAGATAGTGAACTCATAAATAGAACTTTTGAAGCTGATTTTGTCAATTTGACGGCTTCATTTAGTTTAAAAAGTATTGGTAAAGGTGGGTTAGGTAAAATGATTACCATCTTAAAGATTTTAAAAAATGTTTTTTTTAATTTAAAGAGAAAAGACTATGATCTTTGTTATATGACACTAACTGCTAAAGGAGTTGGGTTTTATAAAGATTTTTTAATAGTTGTATTATTAAAAATGTTTCGAAAGAAAATTGTATTTCATTTTCATAATAAGGGAGTTTTAAAAAGTAGTTCGAATAAACTAAATAATTTATTATACAACTTCACCTTTAAAAATACTGATAGTATAGTACTTTCACCTTCTCTTTCATATGACATTGAAAAATATGTAGATAAAGATAGAATTAAAGTCTGTCCTAATGGTATTCCTGAAATATTAGAGGATTCTGCTTCAAACATGGCAAATGTAGATAATAATGATACTTGCAGGTTTTTATTTTTATCTAACATGATGGAAGAAAAAGGTGTGCTGGTATTACTTAAAGCTCTTGACCAATTAAAGGATAAAAAAGTAAATTTTGAATGCCATTTTATTGGTGCTTGGTCAGATATTAGTGATATAAAGTTTAATACAGTAGTCAAAGAGTATGAGCTTACAAATTATGTATTTGCACATGGAAAAAAGTATGGGGATGAAAAAGCCCAGTATTTTTTAAATTCTGATGTTTTTGTATTTCCAACTTTTTATCATAATGAATGTTTTCCACTTGTTCTTTTAGAGGCTATGCAATATTCTCTCCCAATTATATCGACCCCTGAAGGAGGAATCGTAGATTTAGTAAGAAACGGAAAAACCGGTATTTTAGTTAAACAGAAAAGCATTGAGGAACTTACCAATCAATTACAGTTAATGAGTGAAAATAAAATATTACGAGAAAATTTAGGCAAGGCAGCAAGAATGCGTTATGAAGAGTTATATACTCTTTCAGAATTTGAAAAAAACTTTAGTGCTATTCTTAATAACATTGTTGCGAATAACTAATTATGTCAGATATAGAGTAAGAAAGGCAATTTTAAAACTATATCCTTAATTGGTGTAGTTGGTTTTTAGAAAAATTAATATTGCATTTATTTAAATTAGGTAATACACTTTAAAATTAAATATTAGCAATTATTTTGCATATTAAATTTACATTAATAAGATGAGTAAAGAACAACATGATTATTATTCTATAGAACAAGATACTCCTGATTTTAGGACAATTTTAGATCGATATTTAAAATATTGGTCTTGGTTTGTTATATGTGTAGGAGTTGCCATGATTTTGGCAACAATATATTTGACATTTAAAAAATCTACCTATATGGCCATAGCTACGATTATAATAGAAGATGAAAAAGGTAAAGGAGCTTCTGTAGATACTGGTTTTGCTGATTTATCACTGTTAAGCGGAATATCTACTAGTAGTATTGAAAATGAATTAGGTTTATTACGTTCTAAAAGGTTAATGAACAATGCCGTAAAAAACTTAGAACTGAATATAGAATATTTCAGTACTAACGGATTTGTAAAAAAAGAATATTATAAAAATAGCCCATTCATTATTCGTACAGCTCTTTTAGATGAAGATTTGTTAAGAAAAGCTGTGCAGCTTGAGGAAAATAGCTTTGTAATTAATTATTTAAATAAAGATGAGGTTGAACTTGTTTTTAATAATGATAAAGAATCTATAATAAATAAAATAGGAGATGTAGTCGAATTAGATTATGTTCAGTTTTTTATAGAATTAAATAAAAACGAAGCTGACAATATTGATGATGATGACACTTTAAAAAGTGTGGAAGTTGTCATTTCTGAAATTGCGAAGGTTGCAACATCGCTAGAGTCTAGTTTGGTTGCTGGTTTAGTAGATGAAAATTCAACAATGATAGAATTAACTTTGGTTAATTATATTCCGGCCAAGGCAAAAGATATTTTAAATCAATTGATATTTGAGTACAATCAAGAAGCTATTGAAGATAAGGATTTAATAGCACGAAATACTGCATTTTTTATTGATGAGCGATTGGCTATTATAAACTCTGAGTTAGATTCGGTAGAAACGGGTAAAGAACAATTTAAAGAAACTAATTTATTAACTGATATTGATACAGAGTCTGAGTTAATTGTTAAAAATGTTAGTGACTATAATAATCAACAACAGAAAATCAGTACAGAACTTGAACTAACAACTTCCTTGATTAATCATTTAAAGAGAAATAAATCTAGTCTTTTACCCACAAATATGGGTATAGAAGATTCGGGCACTAATAGTTTAATTCAAGAATTCAACTCAAATGTTTTAGAGAGAAATAGATTACTAAAAAGCGCAAGTGAACAAAACCCAATGGTAATTGGTCTTAATAATCAAATAGATCAAATTAGGGAAAATGTGATGGAAAGTTTAAGTAGAATGCAATATAATTTAAATATTAAGAAAAATAATTTAGATAGGCAATCAGGAGTATTAGCTACACAAATTTCTAATGTTCCAGCTCAAGAACGAGCTTATAGAGGTATTGAGCGCCAGCAGAATATAAAAGAAGCGTTATATCTTTTCTTATTACAAAAACGTGAAGAAAACTCGTTGTCGTTAGCTGCAAGCGCACCAAAAGCTAAATTGGTGGATCAAGCTTATTCTTTAGCCAAACCAGTTTCCCCTAATTCAAAAATTGTTTTATTAGTAGCATTTTTAATGGGACTGTTTATTCCATTTTTAGTAATAAATTCAATATCTCTTTTAAATAATAAAGTCACGGATACTGATCAGGTAAAAAAGCTTTCACGGGATTTACAAATTTTAGGTGAATTACCTCATATTCTACCCAATCAATCTTCTGTTATTGAGCCTAATGTACGTACAGTTTTATCAGAGTCTTTTAATATTCTGGCTTCCAGTGCTCAGCATTTTGTAGAAAATACCAATTCAGAAGGAGCATCTAAGTGTATTTTTATTACTTCTTCTTTAAAAGGTGAGGGTAAGACTTTTACATCTGTAAATTTAGGAATAACCTTAGCTTCCGAAGGAAATAAAGTAATTGTAATTGGAGGTGATTTAAGAAATCCACAATTACATCGTTATCAGAAAAATGCAGATTCTCGTATTGGGTTGAGTACCTATTTAAACGATACCAGTTTAATAGTGCAAGATTACATTCGGGATACAGATTTACACAATAACCTTAAATTTATGTATACAGGAGCTATTCCAAATAATCCGATTGAGCTTCTTAAAAAATCTAAACTAGGGGGCATGTTCCAAGAATTAAAAAAAGAGTTTGATTATATTATTGTCGATACAGCTCCAGTGCTTCAATTAGCGGATACATTTGTTCTAAATAAATATGCAGATTTAACACTGTACATGTTAAGGGCGTCGGTTACAAAAAAGAGTTTTGTTGGTATGGTAGAAGAAATAGAAAAATCTAAAAAGCTTAAAAATTTAGTGCTAGTTCTAAATGATGTGAAATTAAAAGACTCGTCCTACGGTTATGGTTATGATTATGGTTCGTAAGACTTATTTGCGAAAGTTCAATTAAAGCTTTTTCTGTTATCTAATTTACCTATAGTATCCATAACAAGTAACCCATCTTCAGCTTGGCAAGGATTTTCTTCCTTGCCAAGAAAATAATCAACTGTAGCTTGTATCATAGGTTCTTGAACGTGCTTTGGGTTAGTGAATGATAATATTTGTTCTTCTTTGATGGTTTTTAAAATAAGCTCGCTTCCAAAAAAAGAAAACTCAATGCTTCCTTCACTGCCATAAATAATGCACTGATCTTTTTGGTTATTTTCTGCTACATTGAAATTCCAGATACCACGAAATTGAATTCCATTTTGAAATGAAATAATTCCATTAACAATCTCTTCTACGTTTGCATTTCTAGTTGTTGATTTAGTTAATCCGAGAACTTTATCTATTGGTCCAAAGAAATAAATCATTAAATCTATATGGTGTGGTGCTAAATCGTAAAAGTATCCTCCACCCGATACTGCTGGTTGAATTCTCCAATTGTCTTTAACATTTGCAACAAATAGTTTCTTTTTAGATTGTAAAACTTGAAGATCAATATGTAGTATGACACCAATGCTATTTGCCTCTAATAGTTCTTTTACTTTTAAAAAAGCAGGTAGTTTACGACGATAGTGTGCCATGGTAAGCTTATTGGTACTGTTTTTAAGTGCATTGCATATTTGTTTGGCTTCATCAGCGTTTAAAGCCATTGGTTTCTCCAAGTATACATGTTTACCAGCTTTCAATGCTTGTAATGCATATTTTAAATGTGATGATGGAGGCGTGGCAATATATACTGCATTTATATTTTTATTATTAAGAATATCATTGGGATTAGAAGTCCAATGTTGAATATTATGCCGTTTTGCAAAATCTTTAGCTTTTTCTTCATTTCGACGCATAACGGATAGTAAATTAGAATTAGCCACTCTTTGAAAAGCGGGTCCGCTCTTTACTTCGGCTACATCTCCACAACCAATTATTCCCCAATTAATCTCTTCCATCTTTTTGTCCTTAAAATTCTTAAAATCTATCTGCTCTTTATCTTTTTAAAATTACAAATTACCGGCGATTTATCTTTTTTACGAATAGAATTCTCATAAATGAATTGGTTAATTTATTTTTGACCAAAATTAGAAATACATGGCTTCAGGTTTTTTTGCAATTTTAGATGATGTAGCGGCACTTTTAGATGATGTTGCTGCAATGAGTAAAATAGCCACTAAGAAGACAGCTGGTATTCTAGGTGACGATTTAGCCGTAAATGCTGAAAAAGCATCAGGGTTTGTTTCTCAGCGCGAATTACCGGTATTATGGGCGATTACCAAAGGTTCGTTGCTCAATAAAATTATAATTCTACCCATAGCCTTTTTATTAAGTGCTTTTTTACCCTGGGCGGTAACCGTAGTTTTAGTACTTGGCGGAATTTACCTTGCTTTTGAAGGTGCTGAAAAAATCCATGAATTCTTTGTGCCTCATGAACATGACCATATAGCTGCTGAAGCAAAGCCAATGACTAAAGAAGAGATTCTGGAACTAGAAAAAACCAAAGTAAAATCTGCCATAGTAACCGATTTTATTCTATCCATTGAAATAGTAATTATTGCTCTAGGTGCGGTGATAAAAGAGCCTTTAGTTACACAAATTGCAGTAGTATCTGTTGTTGCACTGTTAGCTACTGTAGGTGTTTACGGCATAGTAGCACTAATTGTACGCATGGATGAGTTTGGTACACGATTAATTAACCTGAACGAAGAAGAGAATAGTATCTCTGATAAAATAGGTAGGTTCTTTGTTAATGCACTACCTAAAGTAATTAAGGCTTTGTCGGTTATAGGAACTATAGCTTTACTATTAGTTTCGGGCGGAATATTTGTCCATAATATTGATTTCTTTCATCATTTTCTTCCGAATGTACCTAGTATGCTAGTAGAGTTTGTGGTGGGGCTAATTGTAGGTTTTGTAGCACTGATACTCTTCAATGGCGTTAAGATGCTATTTAAAAAGAAATAATTAATAGGCTTTGGCTTCCCCTTTAATAGCATTGTAAATTGTTAAGAATACAATTTTGGCATCTAAGGCAAGTGACCATTTTTCCATATAAAAAATATCATACCGTACCCTATTAATAATATCGGAACGATCAAGAATCTCTCCTCTACAGCCTTGAATTTGTGCTAAGCCTGTAATGCCTGGTTTTATAAAGTGTCTTACTAAATATCTATCTACAGAGTTTTCATACTCTTGGGTATGTACCACCATATGTGGTCTAGGACCAACAACACTCATGTCGCCCATTAGTACATTAAAAAATTGAGGTAATTCGTCTATGCTTGTTTTCCTTAAGATTTTACCCAATTTAGTAACTCTGACATCATTTTTAGTAGCCATTTGTGTATCACTAGTAGTACTCTTGGCCATGGATCTAAATTTGTAGCACCAAAATACATCTCTATTGACCCCGTGGCGCTGCTGTTTAAAAAACAAAGGACCTTTAGAATCAATCTTCATTAATATATATACTAGCGGCGTTAACCATGACAATACAAACAGTATAGCAAAGCTTGATATTAGAATATCAAAAATACGTTTGATCATGTTGGAATAATCTAAATCTAACGGTGATGCCCTTAAGTTTAAAATTGGAACAGCACCATATAATTCTATTGACATAGCGCTAGAGAATAATTCTTTATTATCTGGAATGATCTTTATCCTTTTAAGACTATTATCGGCAATTTTCATTACATACTGTATTTCTGCTTTAGATAGTTTAGAAGCCATACAGTACACTTCTTCAACATTATTTTCAAAAATATAATTGAAAGAACTTTCAATATCTCCTAAACAAGTAGGGTGATCTGATTTTACATTATCAAAATAGCCCATATACCGATAGCCGTATTCTGGATTATCGAAAATACGTCTTAATTTTTGTAGGTTCTTGTCTTTTCCGATGACAACAACTCTAGTGCTATTAAACCCTTTGGTTCTATATAATTTTTTAGCCCAATAGAATAATACCCTGAACAACGTTAATAGAAAACAAATTTGCACATACACCAATGATAAATAAATAGGTGTATACGAATTCATGCCTAAGAACACAAAAGAGGTAAAATAGACCAAGCCATAGATGACAAATAGTACAACGAAAGTTTTAAAATTGGTCATAAAACCATCTCTTCTAGCCGTTGGGTAGAAGTTTAAGCTATACGTGGTAATTAGCCATGTAAGATTGTAATAAAGTATGCTAGAGCCATTAAAATAGGTATCTGGTATGTATGCGTATAGTGTTAAGTTAATTAACAGTATATGCACCACAAATGATAATGGTATAATAAAATTCGATTTCTTCATTTAAGCTTTTAGTAATGGTTGGTTAAAGAGCTAATGATAGGTTATTAATGTTGACCGATAGCTTTACAGCTGCCGGTCAACGTTAAATCTGAGTTCGATAGAAATCTGTAGGTAAATAAACAATTAATTCTTAGCGGTATACCAAGAATATACTTGTTCTATTCCTTGTGATAATGAAACGGTGTGCTTCCATCCAAGGTCATGTAATTTTGAGGGGTCTGTTAGTTTTTTTAATGTACCATCTGGTTTTTCGGTATTAAAATACAGTTCACCTTTAAAATTGATTTTCTGCTGTATTAGTTCAGCTAAATCTTTTATGGTAATATCTACACCAGTACCTATGTTGATGTGCGTATTACGAACTTCTTTGGTGTCTTGTGAATAACAGTCTTTGAAATCTCGCTGCTCCATTAAGAAAACACATGCATCTGCCATGTCTTCGCTCCATAGAAACTCTCGCATTGGTTTACCTGAACCCCATATTTCTAAGTAAATAGTGTCATTTTTTCGTTTAATACCATACTTATCTAAAACAGCAAGTATGTCATTTTCAGATGAATTTCCATTCACACCTTCAATAGGCAATGCATTTAAATCTTTAGCAATTGTATTCCAATCATTATTTTCTAGCGCCTTACCTAAGTGCATTTTTCTAATTAATGCCGGTAATACATGCGACTTTTCTAAATCGAAATTATCATTAGGTCCGTACAAATTGGTGGGCATTACAGAAATAAAATTGGTGCCGTACTGTAAATTGTAACTTTCGCACATTTTTATACCTGCTATTTTAGCAATGGCATAGGGTTCGTTTGTATACTCTAGCGTATCTGTCAATAAATAGTCCTCTTTCATTGGTTGAGGACAATTTTTAGGATAAATACAGGTACTACCTAAAAAGAGTAATTTTTGCACTCCATGAATATGACTTTGATGTATGACATTATTTTGAATCATAAGATTCTCATAAATGAAATCTGCTCTATACGTGTTATTCGCAACTATACCACCAACTTTGGCAGCTGCAAGAATAACATAAGAGGGTTTTTCAACCTCAAAAAAGGTTGCGACATCTGTGGGGTTAGTCAAATCTAACTCTTTGTGAGTTCGGTAAACTAAATTAGTATACCCTCTACTCTCAAGATTCTTAACTATTGCACTACCCACAAGACCACGATGACCTGCGATATATATTTTAGCTTCTTTATTTAACATTTGGCACTATTTACCTACTATTAGAAGAATTGATAGTTTATAATTATTTATTCAAAATAATTATACGTTACATAACCACCTTTTTTCAAATATTGATCTTTTTGCATCAATTTTAAATCATGTGTCATCATGTCTTTTACCAAACCTTGTAAGTCATATTCAGGAATCCAGCCTAATTTAGTATTTGCTTTTGTCGCATCACCAATTAATAGTTCAACCTCTGTTGGTCTAAAATATTTAGGATCAACCGCAAGAACTTCTTTACCGATTTCTACTTGAATATCCGGATTAGAACATGATTTAATATATCCTTTCTCTTCAACACCTTCTCCTTTAAATTCTAGTTCAATACCCATTTCTGCAAATGCCATTCTTACGAATTCACGAACAGGAGTAGTTTTGCCAGTTGCAATAACCCAGTCTTCTGCCTCTTCAGCTTGAAGAATCATCCACATCATGCGCACATAATCTTTAGCATGACCCCAATCTCTTTGCGCATCTAAGTTACCTAGGTAAATTTTGTCTTGTAAGCCTAAACCAATTCTTGCAGCTGCTCTTGTTATTTTTCTAGTCACAAAAGTTTCTCCTCTAATTGGCGATTCATGGTTGAAAAGAATACCATTGCAAGCAAACATATTGTAAGCTTCTCTATAGTTTACAGTAATCCAAAATGCATACATTTTTGCAACTGCATACGGGCTACGTGGGTAAAAAGGAGTAGTCTCTGATTGTGGTACTTCTTGTACTTTTCCGTATAATTCTGAAGTGGATGCTTGGTAAATACGTGTCTTTTTCTCAAGACCTAATAAACGTACGGCATCTAAAATTCTTAGTGTACCTAAACCATCTGCATTACCAGTATATTCTGGAACTTCAAATGAAACCTGCACGTGGCTCATTGCCGCTAAGTTGTAAATCTCATCTGGTTGAATTTCTTGTATTAATCTAATAAGATTAGTACTGTCTGTCATATCACCATAGTGAAGTACAAAATTTCTATTCTCAATATGTGGGTCTTGATAAAGATGATCAATTCTGTCTGTATTAAACATAGACGCTCTTCTTTTTAGACCGTGTACTTGATATCCTTTTTTTAATAAAAATTCGCTTAAATAAGCGCCGTCTTGACCTGTGACTCCAGTGATTAATGCTACTTTCATACTATTGTAAAATGGATTTATAATGTTTTATTGTTTCTTAATTATCTAAAAGCTTTATTTAAAAGTTAGATAATTGTACTATTTAAAATATATTTGAATTAATGTTTCCGCCAAACAATCCACTATAATAAGTATTTTGTTTTACTGATAAATAATTTAAAAGGTTTAAATAAGTATAGGGAATCATTTTGTAAAGTTATTATAACTAGTTTTTAAAAGTATAATTATGTTTTACCACAACCTAGATTATAATAATTTAAGTCTTTAGAAGTCAGTATAGATATTAATAGCAGTACTAACTGTGGTTAATGGTTGTGAGGCAAATTTAGAATATTATTTGAGTATTATCGCTCAAAAAAATCAAACCTTAGGCCAACTATTGATATATTCGATAAACTGTGTTTTCAATGCACTATATAATGGTAATGTGCGATGAATGTGATGAAATCTTAATAAGTGTGGGATTTCTTTTTTGATGATTCATTAAATTATTCGTTGTTATTTTTAATAATCAGAAGTCTTTTAAAGTCATCGATTGTAGTTGTGCAAAGATGATATGTAATTGTATTGTAACCTTTGTCCTACTTGACTTTGTGGTAATTGTTATATTTTACTTTGTGACTAAGTCAGTGGAGTATTGATGTTAAAATTAATTAACGTTATACAAGTAGAAATGTAGTTGCAGCTTGCTTATTACAGTGCTTGTTTCAATAGGATTAAACTTACCTAAAGGACCATTCTATAATTAGCAATTTGTATTAAATTTTGTTAAATTTTAGTAAAATTCATACAAAAGCGGTGCAGTTATTAATATTTAGCTTAAGTTTATTTCATCAAAATTTAACAGATATCTCTAATGTATTAGAAATAGATTTGAATTTTGATTTGAAATTTTTATTGTTTTTCCCCGTTATTTTATCAACTTAAACCACCATACGATGATATCTAACATTTTAAACGGGAAACTAACATCTTCTTATCAGAAGAAAAAGTTAGTTTCTCTTGAAGATTGCTACATGCACCTTAAGCCTTATTTTAGGTTAAAGAAAAGTGCGAAGAGTAACGAAACCGATAATGTATTGGTTCGTAAAAAATCAAAGAGTGCAAAAGTTAAAAATGCATTCAATTCCATTGAGCAAAATCAAATTTTGTACGCCAAAATTATGACCGAAAGGTTGTTGAAAGTTTAGGCAATTAGAAAATGAGAATGTTTTCTTTATGAAAGTGTTTTCTATTTTAAACAAAAAGTGCTCAATTGGTATTTAATATAAAGTGTAATAATGAATTTTAGTAATTCATTATTACACTTTTTGCGTTTTATATTAAACGTTATAGCTTACCTAGCTCTCAATTTTTAGCGGACTTATTAAGCTCAAATGCTTCCATAATATTTATGTTTTTTCTTCTCTTTCAAACGCACATCTAGTATTCACTACACATCAGCGAAACTAAATATCTATTCTATAGATTTATAATATATTTATCGCACAATGTTATAATTGTAAATTTTAATCGCTGCCATGATAATGTTCGTTTAATAAGTTAGAGACCTTTTGTTTATTTTTAATGAAGTAGTAAATACCTGATTAAAATGACTAAAGAAACTTTAAGTTATAAGACCTTTGTGGCTGTTGGTTCCCCTAAATTTTGAATTGCAATAACCTATTTATTAAAGAATCTTGGAAGTACTGACACATTTTAATCCTTTTGAAGGCCCAGAGATAAAACATATTCTGCACACTACAGATGCGCAAGAAGAGATTTGGTATTCTTGTTATTTTGGTGGTGACGATGCGAATAAAGCATATAACCTTTCATTGATCATTGAATTTGAAGGTAATTTAGATATTACCGCATTACAATGGTCTGTTGACATGCTTATTAGTAGGCATGAAGCTTTACGTTCTGTATTTAGTCCTGATGGAAAATTTATTAATGTATTTGCGGCTATCATCGCAAACATAGATTTACAAGACTATGCTGGTCTATCTTCTCAGGAAAAAGATGCTGCAATAAAAAGCTATACCAAGAACGATACTGGTAAGGTCTTTGATCTTACCAAAGAACCATTAATACGATTTGCGGTTCTTAGAACTGAAGCTGACAAATTTCAGTTTATAATGACCACGCATCATATTGTTTGTGATGGTTGGTCCTTAGGTATTATCATGCAAGAATTAGGAGCCTTGTATTCTGCAAAGGTCAAAAATGTTTCTCATAATCTTCCTGATTCGGTGCCGTATACTGAGTATGTGGCGCATCAAAATGAAATAAAAATAAGTCCGGAATTCAATCAAACGGAACAGTACTGGTTGAATGTCTTTCAAAACGATATACCGAAAACTAATCTTCCTACAGATTTTAAACAGATAACCAAGAGAACCTATAACGGTGCACGAATTAATCAGTTATTAGATAAAAACGTAGTAAAAGGTATTAAACAAACTGGTATTAAGGGTAACTCTAGTTTGGTACTTACCTTAATGGCGGCTTTTGAAATATTACTGTATAAAATTACCAAACAAGAAGGTATTGTGCTGGGGTTGCCTGTTGCAGGGCAATCATCTATGGGCGCAAAGCATCTTGTAGGGCATTGTGTGAAGTTGTTACCGATGAAGAGTAATCTAGACATTGACGACAGTTTTATAGACTATTTAAAGAAAAGAAAATCTGCCAATTTTGATGCTTTCGAGAATCAAGAATTGTCATTTGGTAGCTTATTAAAGAAGCTTAACATTCCTAGAACTCCAGGTAGAGTCCCATTAGTACCTGTAGTTTTTAATGTTGATATGGATTTGGACGATGGCGTTACTTTTGAAGGGCTTTCGTATAAATATCATAGTAATGAACGAGAATATGAAACCTTCGAATTATTCTTGAATGCCACAGGGTCGAAAGACAATATAGTTTTAGAATGGTCATATAATACCAACTTATTTAAAGAAAGTACTATACATGCTATGGGCGAATCTTTCAATGCTATTTTAAATAAATTGATTGAACAGCCTAATGCTAAATTATCTGAAATACTAAACAGATCTAATGAAGATAGTATTGTAACGGGATTGTCATTAGACTATCCTAATACTACGCTTCATGAATTGTTATATAAGCAGGCTACAAGTACGCCAACAGCAATTGCATTAGAATTTAAAAACGAAAAGGTTACCTATGCAGAGTTGCAGCGAAAAATTAATAGTACTGCTGTGTACTTGTGGGAAAAAGGTATAAGACCAGGAGATACAGTTGCTATTTCATTGGAGAGATCACCTGAGTTAATTGCGACGCTATTTGCAATTCTTCAGTGTGGTGCTAGATATGTGCCTATAGATACCGGATACCCTGATAATCGTACCTTATTGATGATTTCAGATGCTGAATCGGCGTTCTTTATTTGCGATACATCTAAACAAGCGCTAGAACATGGTGCTAAAACGATTTTCATTGAAGAATTAAGAATCAAAGCAAATGAAACTAGTGAAACCATTATTGATGTAAAAGTACCTTCTGATGCAGGAGCGTACATTATATATACTTCTGGATCTACAGGAAAGCCAAAAGGCGTGCAGGTAACACATAATAATGTTGTGAACCTGTTGTTTTCTATGGGTAATGAGCCAGGTATTACACCAAATGATAAAATATTTGCTACCACAACAATCTCTTTTGATGCCATGGTTATGGAGATTTTCTTGCCATTGATTCATGGTGCCAGTGTGGTATTGGTCGATGAAGAAACACGAAAAGATGGTCACCTTTTATTACAAAAAGCAATAGAAGATAACATAACCGTTATATGGGGTACGCCAACGATATGGCAAATTTTACTGGATTCTGGTTGGAAAAAACCATTGCACATTAAGGCTCTTATTGGTGGCGAACCGGTTTCTAAAGCACTTTCATTAAAGTTGCTAGAAAAGGTTGATGAAGTATGGAATATTTATGGTCCTACGGAAACCACCGTTTGCTGTATACTTACAAAAATTACAGATCAAGATGATCCTATTACCATAGGCAAGCCTATTGCAAATACAGATATTTATATTCTAGATGCTAACGGTAAACCAGTGAGAACTGGGGAAGTTGGAGAAATAGTTATTGGTGGCGACGGAGTAACCAATGGATATTTAGGACAGGAAGAACTTACCAACGAGCGTTTCGTTAACAATACGTTTCAAGCTGAAACGAGCACTAAAATGTACTTGTCTGGCGATTTGGGTAAACTTTTGCCTAATGGTCAAATTGAATGTTTGGGTCGTAAAGATGGGCAGGTTAAAGTTCGCGGACATAGAATTGAACTTGGCGAAATTGAACATTCTTTAAATAAATTGAAAGGAATTCAGTCTGCAGCCACTGATGTTAGAAATAATGCTTTAAAAGCATATGTTGTTTATGAAGGTACAAACGATGAATGGGATACTGATGTTGCACTTTGGAAGAAGCAACTAGCATCTGAGTTACCCGTTTTTATGTTGCCCCATGAATATATTAAATTAGATGAATTACCAATTACCTTAAATGGTAAATTAGATAGAAAAAATCTGCCAGATGGTACGCATATAATTACTAATAAAGTAGAAAGCACGCAACCTTTTACCAAGGCGGAAAAATTAGTTTCTGAAGTTTGGAAAGAGTGTTTGTTTTTAGATACTATTAATTTAAACGATGATTTCTTTGAATTAGGTGGACATTCTTTAATTGCTGCCAAAGTAATGACTAGGCTAGAAGAAAAATCTGGTCAACGTTTGCCGTTATCTTCTTTGTTTGAATATTCAACGGTTAAAAGTCTGGCGAGTTTATTAAAAATTGAGGAGAATACCGTAACCTGGGATTCAATGGTGCCAATTCAAAAAAACGGATCTAAAACGCCACTATTTATAGTTCATGGTGCAGGGTTAAATATACTTTCTTTTAAAACTTTAAAGCATAATATGGATCCTGAGCAGCCTATTTATGCTTTTCAGGCTAAAGGTTTAGACGGTAAAGAAGATTTATTGACTTCTGTAGAAGAAATAGCAGCACATTATAATGAGTCTCTTTTGGCAACACAACCAAAAGGACCTTATAAGTTAGCGGGTTATTCTTCTGGGGGTATTATCGCCTATGAAATGGCAAAACAATTAATGGCAAAAGGGGAAGAGATTTCTGCTTTGGTATTGTTAGATACCTACGCCTATGCCCATTACGGTAAGAGTACTAGTTTAGGTAAAAAGATAGCTTATGGTAATTATTTAGCTAATAAGACCTTGCATGTTTTAAAGCAATTATCAAGTAGAGAAGGGTTTAAATATAGGATTGGAGTCACAAAAGCTAACTTGAAGAAATTGTATTTAAGATTAAAGAAAGATAAAACTACAGTATCTAAGACGGATTATGATTGGGAGTATGAAGGTCGAATTATTGAGCATAATAAGGTTGTAGATAGGTATCATTTAAAATCCTTGCCAATAAAGGTCGATTTATTTAGAATCGAAGATGTTATTGATTATACGCATGATAGTGTAAATCTTGGCTGGAAATCTTTTGCAGAAAACGGAATTGAGCTACATTATGTACCAGGAGATCACCTAAGTATGTTTAGCCCTCCTAATGATAAAGTTTTATCAGCATCGCTGCAAAGAGTGCTTGATAACAACTAAAGCTTAGAAGTTTTCTAATAGTTAAATAGTAATAGCCGCTAAAATTTCTTTTTCGCTATAATTGTCAGCACCCATATAGCTTAGATAGTGCTCTGTACTGCTATCTTTTCTGGAGTGATGCCATAAATTAAAGCCTGCATTTTTGAACAGTAGTTCGTAATTGTGAGAAAATGAACGCTCATAACCATAAGGTTCAGAATGCTTATTAATTTTTAAATCATGATCAACGCCGTTGGGTTCAATAGCAATGAAAATGGTATTTCCTAAGCGATTTACCTGTTGTAGAAAATCTTGTAGTCTACTTTCAGTAAAGTACTCTAGAACTCCTCTAGAAGTTACAAAGATCATATTTTTGTTAGCATAGGTATTAACCCAATCAAAAGCATCACTAGCTACGAATTCAAGTTGCGTGTTCTTTTTGTAAGTTTCCTTGTTCTGTTTAATCTGATTTTGATTTAAATCAATACCTACAAATCTTTTAATTTGAGGGAGCTGTTCGCTTAGGTAATTCAAGACCTTTCCATTACCTGTCCCTATCTCAACTATAGTATTGAAACCCTCATTTTCAGTTGATAATTTCTCCTTCAGCAATTCAAAAATAAAAGAGCATTCCGGTAAGAAATTGTTTTCAAAAGAGTCTTTTGTTGCAGCAAAAAAGTTGTCACCCTGATGTTCCCAATATGCTTTATGAAATTTAGACAGGGTTTCGTGATCTGAATTTTCTTCTACTTTTCTTAAAAGAGATTTGCGGATAAAACGTTCAGTTAAAGTAATTTTGTTTCCGTCAGTGATAGTCATGCCGGTTTTAGCAAATTCTTCAGCCTTTTTAGGCATTAGAAAGACAAGTAAATCACCAATAAAAATTATAATTTTACTTTTCATCACAGTGTAAAAAAAAATAATTGATATGCAATATTAGGTATAAAGTCGATTGTTTTTAAAAAAACTTAATTCTCTTAGTGGAAATTTTTAGTCATTTATCGATGAAATCTGCTTATAAACTATGGTTATTTATCCTCTTTTTTTAATCTCAATTCTATTTCGAAGAACGTCATTTTTTTCTCGATGAAATTTTAGGGAATAAAAAAATAATAAATGGAGTGATTTGCACTAATGTTTACTGTAAAATATTGATATTCAATTATTTGTGATATTTTAGTTATCAAGATATTACTTTTAAGCCACTTCTTTGTAGTCAAATTGTTTATGATATTTAGTAATTTTACTTGATTGATTATTTGCAATATTTTAGACAGACATGTGTATTGAAAATGAATTAGTTAAAACATTAGATGGATTAAATTTCTATATAATCCATCTAATGTTTTAAAAGTTCGCCATTTTCAACTAAAAATAAGTAAATAGCAACCCCACAAGTCTATACCTAATTATCATTTTATAATGGAAGCCAAAAAAGCGAATTTAATAACTGATTCTACCATAGCATATTGGAAGAATATTTTATTAGATGATGTCAAATTATTAGATCTACCTAGTAGAAAGTTAACTGTAAAAAATAGTGTTGATCAAGGTTCTTTGTTACGTACCCAATTTTCTGCTGATGTCACAAGTAAAGTAAAAGCCAATATAGTTGGCGATAATAAGATTGAGGCTTTTTTTATTACAGCGTTAAGTATTCTTTTACAACGATACACCAATCAAATTGATATTGCATTCGGTTTAACTTTCGATGATAACGACAATGCTCATAATAATCTAGCGTTATTTAGAAATAGCATAGACCCTACTACAGACTTTACTACTTTAAATAATCAAGCAAAAGAAATACTTGCTTTACATAAAGCGAATCCATACCCGACCGATAAATTTTTAAAAGATTTTAATCTGGTAAAGGACAATGGTGAGAACGTTGTTTTAGATGTTGTACTAGCCATAAATTCTATAAAAGATTCGGCTACTATTTCAAACGATACCGATGCTACAGATGCCATTGAATTTATTGGCTCGGTCCATTCTAAGTCGAATATTAAGGTGGTATTGAATATTGCTGATGAGCATATTAAATTCGATCTAATTTTCAACGAGAATATTTTTGACAAAGAGTTGATCATGCAATTCATGCAGCACTATAAGCATATTGTGCCACTCTTAATTGAACAATCTTCAACAGCAGTTGGTAGTCTTAATATTCTTTCAGAAAAAGACCAATCTACATTATTGAATGAATTTAATAACCCTTATGCAGCATACCCAAGAGAGAAAACTATTGTTGATTTATTAAATGAGCAAGCAGTTAAAACTCCGAATAACATAGCGGTAGTTTACGAAGAAAATTCGTTAACCTATGCTGAGCTTCATAAATTATCGAATCAATTTGCCGACTATCTTATTAAAAAACATGGCGCCGCCAAAGGTGATTTTGCGTGTTTAATACTGGAGCGTAGCGAATGGTTGATTGTAAGTATGATGGGTATTATAAAGGCAGGGGCTGTGTATGTACCTGTAGACCCAAATTATCCCGATGAGCGAATAGATTATATTAAAGAGGATAGTAATTGCGATTTTACGGTTGATGCTGCGGCAATAGAAGAATTTAATGCCACTAGTGATACGTATTCTACTGAAGAAGTTAAAGACATCAACTTAGAACCTAGCGATTTAATATATATTATTTACACTTCTGGTACTACGGGTAAGCCCAAAGGTGTGCAATTAGAGCATAGAAATATTGTTAGTCTGTTCGTAAATGATGAACCATTCTATGATTTTAATGAGACTGATGTTTGGACCATGTTCCATTCGTATTGTTTTGATTTCTCGGTTTGGGAAATGTACGGGGCATTGTTATTTGGGGGTAAACTTATTATTCCTTCAAAAGAGGTGATTAAGGATCCTTACGAGTTCATGTCCTTGGTAATTAAGGAAAAGGTGACGATTTTAAATCAAACACCTTCATCTTTTTTAAACATTATGGGTAGTTTGCCTACAGATGATGTTGATTTAAATTTACGATATGTCATTTTTGGGGGAGAAGCTTTATTTCCTAAGTATCTAGAAAAGTGGTACTGTAAATTTCCAAGTATTCAATTTGTAAATGGGTATGGTATTACAGAAACGACCATATTTACAACGTTTAATATCATTGATGACGAAGATATCAAAACCAATATTTCTAATATTGGTAACTGTATATCAACATTATCTTCTCATGTGGTGAATACCAATAACCAATTGCAACCTATAGGAGTTATAGGTGAATTATGTATTTCTGGTCATGGTCTTGCAAGAGGATATTTGAACAGACCAGAACTGACTGATCAAAAGTTTATTGATAATCCTTTTGAAGATGGAGAAAAAATGTACCGTTCAGGTGATTTAGTAAAAAGACTTTCTGATGGTACTTTAGAATATATAGGTAGAATAGATCACCAAGTTAAGATTCGTGGGCACAGAGTAGAATTAGGGGAAATTGAATCTTCTATTGATGCTATTGCAGGGATAAAGCGTACGGTGGTATTGCCTAATACAAATGCAGAAGGTGAAGCCAGGTTGGTTGCATACCTTTTAGCTGATGGTGATAAACCTGAAATAAGTAGTATTAAGCAAGAGCTTTTTGATAAACTTCCAGAATTTATGATGCCTACATTTTTTATGTGGGTAGATGAGTTTCCAACAAATTCAAACGGTAAAATCGATAAAGAAAAATTACCGGAGCCAGAGTATCTCAGGGCAACATCAGATGTAATTTTTAGAAAACCTCGTACTAAGACTGAAAAAGGACTTGCCAGTATTTGGGAAAAAGAACTAAAAGTATCGGGTATAGGTTTAGACGATAACTTTTTTGAAATGGGCGGTACTTCTATTGTAGCGCAAAAAGTGGTTAACGCCATTATGAAAACACTTCAAGTAAGAATACCGGTAACCAAATTATATCAGTATACTACTATTTCTGGGCTTTCAGCATTTATGGGAGGCGATAAAAAAACAGCATTGTTTTCTAATAAGCGAAACGTAAAAAATAAAAATAAATCTAAGGATGTAGCTATTATTGCCATGTCTGCTAGATTTCCAGGAGCTAATACTATTGATGAGTTTTGGGATGTTTTAAAGAATGGAAGAGAAACAATTTCATTTTTCACTCCAGAGGAATTAGACCAAAGTATTCCTGAAGCGACACGAAAAGATCCTTTGTATGTTGCCGCAAGAGGTATTGTCCCTTCTGCAAAAACATTTGATGCCCGCTTTTTTGGATTGACTCCTAAATTTGCTGCGGCAATGGATCCTCAGCAACGTTTGTTCTTAGAACTGGCTTGGGAAGTACTTGAAGAATCTGGTCACTTGCCAGAACATTATACAGGTAGAGTAGGGGTTTATGCTGGTACGGGTACAAATACCTATTATAAAAAGAATATACTGCCCAATAGTGAAGTTGTAGAGGCTATTGGTCAACTGCAGTTAGATACCGCAAATGAGAAAGATTATATAGCATCAAGAACAGCATATCAGTTAGATTTAAAAGGACCTGCAGTTAGTGTGCATTCCGCTTGTTCTACATCGTTATTGGCAATTGCCGAGGCGGTGGAAGCAATACGTAACGGGCAGTGTGAAATTGCTGTTGCAGGTGGGTCTAGTATTACGGCACCAATGAATAGCGGTCACTTGTATCAAGAGGGGTCTATGCTGAGTACAGATGGCCATTGTAGACCTTTTGATGCTCAAGCTAGAGGTACCGTTTTTAGTGATGGTGCAGGTGCTATTATACTTAAAGATTTAGAAGAGGCAAAGAAAGATGGCGATATTATTTATGGCGTTGTAAAAGGTGTTGGTATAAATAATGATGGTGGTCATAAAGGTAGCTTTACAGCGCCTAGTGCAGAGGGTCAGGCTAATGCAATTGCAGCAGCTATTAATGATGCTAATATTTCACCAGATACTATCAGTTATATTGAAACGCATGGTACGGCGACACCATTAGGTGATCCTATAGAAGTTGAGGGATTAAACCTTGCCTTTGGGGAACAAGAGAAGCAGAATTTCTGCGGGCTAGGTTCTGTGAAAAGTAATATGGGGCATATGACTGCAGCAGCAGGTGTTGCCGGTATAATAAAAACAGTTTTAGCATTTAATCATAAAGTAATACCACCTTCATTAGGTTTTGATAAGCCTAATCCTGAAATAGACTTTGAAAACAGTCCGTTTTATGTCAATAATAAGCTGTCTGATTGGAATGTTAAAGGTCAGCGAAGAGCAGGTGTAAGTTCATTTGGTGTAGGTGGAACCAATGTGCACATTGTAGTAGAAGAATATGAAATGGAAGCGAGGACTTCTAAATTTCAACGCCCTTTACAACTACTACCTATTTCTGCGAAAACCAATACAAGTTTAGCTGGATACGAAACAGTATTAAAAAAACATATCGATGCTAAACCAGATTTAAATTTGGCAGATGTAGCTTACACGTTAAGTACTACTAAAGCAAGTTTCAATAATCGTAGATTTATTTTAGCAAGTGATACAAAAGACGCTTCTGCATTTTTGATTGATAACGATCTAAAAACGACACAGTCATCAGTTGTAAAAAACATTCCTAGTGAGATCGTATTCTTACTCCCAGGTCAGGGTTCCCAATATTTGAACATGGGTAAAGACCTTTATGATGGGGAAAGTGTTTTTAGAGAAGCTGTAGATATTTGTGCTGATTTATTATTAGATACCATAAAAGTAGATATCAGAGAAATCATTTTTCAGGATGCAAGTTCTGAGGAAGCAGAAAGTAAGTTACGAGATACCCGCTATACACAACCTGCATTATTTACTATAGAATATGCGCTTTCACAATTATGGATGAGCTGGGGAATACAGCCTACTGTATTATGCGGACATAGCCTTGGGGAATTTGTAGGTGCTCATTTAGCCGGAGTTTTCAGTTTAGAAGATGCCTTGAAATTAGTTTCAATGCGGGGTATTCTGGTAAGCGGACTTCCAAAAGGGAGTATGCTTACCGTGAGAATAGATCAAGAATCGCTAGAAAAAATTCTTCCGAAGACATTAGCTATAGCAGCTGTAAACTCAGCAAAGCTTTGTGTAGTATCTGGTGAAGATGATGAGATAACGAAATTCAGTGAACTTTTAAAAGAGCAGAGTTTAGCATACCGTTTAATTGCTACCAGTCATGCTTTTCATTCCTTTATGATGGATCCTATTTTAGAGGAATTTGGTGATGTGGTCAAGAATATCAACTTAAATATTCCTGAATTACCAATAATATCAACCGTTACAGGTACTTGGCTTACAAATGAAGAGGCTGTAGATCCTGTATACTGGACAAACCATTTACGAGATACCGTAAGATTTTCAGATGCTATGGATACCATAGTAAAGTTAGAAGACGTTGTCTTGTTAGAAGTGGGTCCGGGTAATACGCTTACTACTTTAAGTCGCCAGAATAAAGGTGCAAAAAATATAAAATCTTTAGCTTCATTAGCTATCCCGAAAAAAGAGGAGAATTCTTATAACGGGGTATTGAAAGCTTTAGGGCAATTGTGGTTAACTGGTCTTACCATAGATTGGAACGCCTTATACACAAACCAAGAAAGGCAAAAACTTAGATTACCAACCTATGTTTTTGACCGCAAACCATGCTGGATCGATCCTCTGGTTTCTATTCCAAAAGAAAGAACCCATTTGAATGCCGATCAGCCGATAACTAGAATAATAGAAAAACCAAAAAGTGCCGCACCAATGAGAAACGTCTCTATTTTAAATAAAATTTCAGAGTTAATTTCAAATTCATACGGAATTGAGCTTGAAGTTGCCGACAAAGACAGTAGCTTTTTAGAATTAGGATTAGATTCTTTAATTCTAACACAAATGGCTATTACCTGTAAAAAAGAATTTAAGATACCAATTACATTTAGACAGCTAAATGAAGATATAAATACTCCTGAGCTTCTTGCCAATTACTTGGATAAGAACTTACCGGCAGATGTAATGGCACCACAACCGGTTGTAGAAGCAGCTCCTCAGCCAGTTGCCGCTTTTAATCAAGTTCAACAAGTTGTTCCTGCTAATTATACCACTTCGGCTACAAACCAAACGGCTATAGGTCTAATAGGTGAGCAGCTTAATTTGTTAAGTCGACAGCTTCAGTTATTACAGGGTAATACTGTAGCTCAAGCCCCACAGCCTGTTGCTGTTCCAAATCCTGCTCCTGCAAAAGTGGTGAATGGGTCTTCTACTTTAGATGCACGTTCAGAACAAGAAACGATGGAACATAAAAAACCATTTGGAGCATCACCTAGAATTGAAAGGCAATCCACTGGTTTAGATCAGGCACAATCGCAGTATTTAAAGGATCTTACAGTAAGGTACAATACCAAAACTATTGGTAGCAAAAACTACGCTCAAAATAATAGAGCTAAAATGGCAGATCCTAGAGTAGTATCTGGTTTTAAGCCATTAACCAAAGAGTTGGTTTATCCAGTTGTAATCGGTAAATCTAAGGGTAACCGTCTATGGGATGTAGATGGTAATGAATACATAGACGCCTTAAACGGATTCGGATCTTGCTTTTTTGGATATCAGCCAGATTTCATTAAAAAAGCCATGCATGACCAAATTGAATTGGGTTATGAAGTAGGACCACAACATCCTTTGGCAGGCGAGGTTTGTGAACTTTTATGTGAATTTACAGGTCATGATAGAGCTGCTTTATGTAACACAGGGTCAGAAGCTGTTCTTGGAGCTATGAGAATTGCTCGTACTGTAACCGGGCGTTCGCTTATTGTTGCGTTTACAGGTGCTTATCATGGTATTAATGATGAAGGTATTGTAAGAGGTTCTCAGAAAAAGAAAACGTTTCCGGCAGCAGCTGGTATTTTACCAGAAGCAGTTCAGAACATGTTAATTCTTGATTATGGTACAGATGAAAGTTTGCAAATAATTAAAGATAGAGCTCATGAAATTGCAGGAGTGCTAATAGAGCCTGTTCAAAGTCGTAGACCAGAATTTCAACCCATAGAGTTTATTAAGAAAGTAAGAGAACTAACTACTGCAGAAGAGATTGCTTTTATTTTCGATGAGGTTATTACCGGTTTTAGAATGCATCCGGGTGGAGCGCAGGCATTATTTGATGTTAAAGCTGATTTAGCAACTTATGGTAAAGTAATTGGCGGCGGAGTATCCATCGGTGCTATTGTAGGTAAAAAAGAGTATATGGATGCGCTTGATGGCGGATTTTGGCAATATGGTGATGACTCATACCCTGAGGTTGGGGTTACCTATTTTGCGGGTACTTTTGTACGTCATCCTTTAGCACTGGCTTCTGCAAAGGCAGTCTTGCTTCACATGAAAGAACAAGGTCCAAGTTTGCAGGCAAATGTATCTGCTATGACAGAACGTATGGCAAAAAGCTTGAATGCTACTTTTGCAAAAGACGGACTCCCAATAGAAATCACTTATTTTGGATCTTTATGGAGATTGAAATTCAAGAAAGATATTCCGTATTCAGAATTGTTGTTCGTTAGTATGCGTGAAAAAGGAATTCATATTTGGGACGGTTTCCCTTGTTTCTTGACCACTGCGTATACGAGCGATGATGTTGATTTCTTGATGAAAACGTTATTGTCTTCTATAGACGAATTGGTAGCTGTAGGTATATTATCTAAGGAAGCAGTAAATGGTAATCATGTGGTTAGCTCGCAATCTTCTTTTGATAAATTGAATACGCCTCCGGTACCTGGTGCACGTTTAGGAAGGGATGAAAAAGGCCAACCAGCTTGGTATGTCGCAGATGCTAGCCAAGAGAGCGGTTACTTGAAAATTGAGATTTAAAAATAGAAAGATTTAGAAAATAGATATGACTATTTAGATGACACATTTATTGTTTACTTATTTAACCGATGAAGGCAACGATTCTTTTTTTGCTGAAGCAAAGCATCGTTTCTCGACGGAGTTTGTAAACAAGTTTTCTAAATATAAACGTTGGCAAGATGCAAAATCTACCATTCTTGGTAGGTTGTTATTAGCTTACGGATTAAAGAATTTGTATCAAGTAGATATAAATAACCTCAAGATGAATTTCTCTAAGGATAAAAAACCCTTTTTAGAAAATTCATCTATTCAATTCAACATTTCACACTCCAATGATGTAATTGTTTGCGCAATTACATCGGTGGGTGATATAGGCGTTGATATTGAGAAAATCAGTGATATCAATATTCATGATTTTATAGATCAATTCTCTCAGTCAGAATACGAAGCAATCATAAGTTCGTCAAATGTACAGGAGCAGTTTTATAGATTTTGGACCCAAAAAGAGGCTATTGTTAAGGCAAATGGTTCTGGTTTGCATATACCTTTGAATTCATTTGAAATAAATAACCATCAAGCAACAGTTGCGGATCAATGTTATTTTTTGAAGGAAATACCTCTCAATCCCCAGTATATATGCAATGTAGCCACCCAAAATATAATATCCGATAACGTAATGACGTTAACAAGTCTTAATACGGAATTAATTACAGGTTTTGGGTCATGTAACAATTTTAAATCTTTTTGCTAATAGCGGTGTATGCCTTGTATGGCCGTTAAAGTGCTTTCGTTTATATCTAATCTGCTTAGGCGGTAATTGTGATATAGATAGATTTCTTAATTACGACGATTATATAAACGATGACGTCGGAATTTATAAGCAATCAATTTTTGTTTGATTTAATTTTGACCCTTACCATGTACAATAACTATAAGCTACAAACTTTACTATTTATGAAAGCTGATATTTCCCCATTTAATTTTAAGAACATAAGAAATTCATTGTTTAGATTTTCTTTACTATTACTAGTTGCATTACAAATTTCATCTTGTGGTAGTGCAAAAAAGTCTTCTTACTTTAATGAAGTAGGTAACAATTCATTTGCTACTTATTTTGAACCATTAGAACCAATATTACAGAAGAATGATTTGTTGAGCATAAACATTACCAGTTTAAATGCAGAAGTAACAGAGATGTTCAACCTAGCCAATAACGCTGGTGGTGCGCAACCTACAGGGTATTTAATTGATCAAGATGGTTTCATACGTTTTCCGGTTTTAGGTAAAATAGAAGTTTCTGGGTTGACCAAAAAAGAGCTAAGAGAGTATATTAGAGGAGAATTAATTTCGAAAAAGTTATTAATGGAGCCCATTGTAGATATTCGATTCATGAACTTTAAGGTTTCTGTTTTAGGCGAAGTAAATCAGCCTGCAGTTTTTACCATTCCAAATGAAAAGGTAACATTACTTGAGGCTTTAGGGATGGCAGGTGATATGACCATTTATGCACAGAGAAATAATGTTTTGTTGATTAGTGAAGAAGATGGAGTTAAGAGTACAAAAAGAATTGATTTGACATCAGACGAATTATTTACCTCTCCGAACTACTACTTAAGACCAAATGACATCGTTTATGTTCAGCCTAACGATAGAAAGGTTAGAAACACCTCTAATGCTGCCCAGTGGTTTTCAGTAATACTAGGTTCTTTATCATTAGCGGTTATTTCTATTTCTACTTTTAAGTAAACTCAACAATATATCTTTAAAAAAAAAACAGTTTACTTAAGTCTTAATGTTTTATAACCACCATAACCTGGTTATGTATACTGAAGCTTAATTACCCTAAAATTGAATGTAATGACTGAAAAGGAATATTTCGATTCACAAATGTCTTCCAAAGAAAATGGAGAAAATTTTGATTTGAAAGCACTGTTTGCCAAATACCTTAAATCGTGGAAACTTTTTCTGATTTCTCTGATTGTATTTTTGGCTTTAGCTGTGGCTGCCTTACAATTTGTTCGTACGTCTTATAATGTTACTAGTAAAATACTATTAAAGAACGAAACAGCTACTATTGATGCATCAGGTAATAACTTGGTGAACAATAACCCTTTTAGTAACTCTGAAAAGGTAAACAACGAAATTGAAGTACTTACTTCTGTGCATTTAATGCGGTCGGTGTTAGATAGTTTGTCGTTACAAGGCAAGGTTATAGCTCCTGATGTTTTTCCTGAGACAGAATTATATGGTTCTGAACTGCCTTTTAAGATTGTAGTTGATACCCTATTTCCACTTGCTTATGAAACTACTTTAAAAATTAAAATTGAAGGTGCAGATAGCTTTAGTATTACTGAAGAGTTTGAAGATGCTTTAACAGACTCTAGTACTTCAAGTTCTTCTTATGGCTATAATACCTATAATTATGGTTATAAAATTGAAAAACCATACGGTATTTTTCATATTGTTGAGAATGAAAAAACGACTTCAAAAGATGCTGAGTTCGTTGTTGAATTTAGAGATATTGATGAATTAGCACATGACTATGTAAAAAAGGTATTAAATATTTATGTAGTTAATAAAGATGCTTCGGTTATAAATATTGAATTGAAAGAATCAAATCCAGAAAAGGGTGAAGATATTATTAATGGTCTAGTTGAAATGTACGGTTATAAAGCATTTTTAGAAAAGAATGCTGTAGCATTAGAAAATGTAAAATTTATTGATAATCGTTTAAATACGCTTTCCGTAGAGCTTAGTGAAGTAGAAATGAACGTGGCACAGTTTAAAACAGAAAATGAACTTGCCAATGTTGAGTTTGATGCCAATTCTTTTGCTGCACAAGAAATAGATTATGGTAGAAAATTGACCGAGTCTGAAATCGAATTAAAGGTTCTTAGTGCTATCGAGCGTAATTTAAAAAGAGGAGATAGTGAATCTACCATAAATTCGTTGAGTGTTACAAGCGCAAATTTAATCTACCTAATTGATAGTTATAATAAATTATTAATAGATAAGAAAAGTCTACAAAGAACCGTACCTGAGAACAATCCTAGAATGATTGATATTAGGGGTCAATTAGAACAGCTTAGGAGAAATATACTTGGTAGTCTTTCTACATCTAAGCAAAGCTTGAGAACTACTATTAATAGTATTAAAGGTAGGTCGGATCAATTTGTTGAAAAGAAGCAACGTATACCGAATATGCAAAGGCAGTTATTAGAAATTAGCAGAGAGCAGGGTATTAAAGAGAATTTATTTTTATATCTATTGCAAAAAAGAGAAGAAGCAGCTTTAATGGTTGGTGTTAGAAATGATAATTTCACAATCATTGATAGAGCAATAACCGATTTTGAATCTGGCTCGCCTAGTAAAAAATCATTTCTTTTAATTTCCTTTTTAATGGGACTTATAGTTCCAATAGGTTTTATACATTTAAAAGATGCACTTAACTCTAAAGTCACTAATAAGAAAGATGTCGAGGCAAAGTTAAATGTGCCGGTTATAGGCGAGATTGTACATAATAAATCTAAAAATAACCTAATAGAAAAAGGGGAAGAAGAAAGTGCATTAGGACAGAGTTTTAGAATGATGAGAATGAATCTAGACTTTATGCTCTCTAAAAAGAAAGTGCAAACGGTTCTAGTAACTTCGGCAATTAAAGGTGAGGGAAAAACTTTTTTCTCTTCAAACATGGGTGTCGCTTTGGCTTCATCAAGTGCTAAGGTTTTAATACTAGAATTAGACAAACACAATCCTGAATTGATTGAAGCTTTGGGAGAAACCAAAAAAGAGTATGGTATTTCTAATTATTTAAACCAAAATCATAATACTATAACCGTTAATGATCTTCTAATTCCGGTAAATAATAATCCAAATCTTTTCGCAATTGGTTTGGGGTCTGAAAATATTGACGGGCTAGAGTTTTTCAATTCGAATAGAATGGAAATATTAATGAATAATTTAAAACAAGAATTCGATTATATATTAATTGATTCAGCACCAATAGGTAAATTGGCAGATACTTTTGCACTTTCGAGATTTACAGACTGTTGTATTTGTATGGTTAGGGAAAATCACTCTAATCTAGAAGATTTAGCGATAATAGAAGATCTTAAGGTGAACAAAAAGTTTAAAAACCCAATGGTGGTTTTAAACGATGTAACTTCTAACGAATAGGTGATTTATTTCACACAAAATTACTACACAGGATAAAACAACAATGAATATATATTATATTATTACTTTGTTTTTTTTACTATTTGCTTCTAAAGCCAATTTTTTAGTTCAATCTAATTTAGCGTGGTTTGGTTTTGAAGTGTGTATGATATTTGTTGCCTTTTATTTTAAAAGGGTGAAGAAAAAAGATGTGCAGTTTTTTTTAATAAGTGCTGGAGTTTATTTTGTTTACATTTTATTTCGATTCAAATTAAATCAGTTACCCAGCGATTATTTTAAGAGTGATGTATTTTACTTTTTCAAATTTGTACTTACTTCTTATTTGTTCTGTTTGATATTAAAAGAGAAGACTCTTTATTATTTAGTGAAAGTCATTTCACATTTGGCACTGATATCCATTGTTTTTTATGTCATTCAATTTTATCAAAACGGGGCTATAGTTAAAGCGATAGGCAATACGTTCGAAAGCCTAACGGTCAATGATGAATCATCTAGGTATACTAATTTTTTAATATTTACCTATGATACTATTCATTACTACAGGAACTCGGGATTTTGTTGGGAACCAGGGGCTTTTGGTTCATTTTTGACTTTAGCACTTTTGTTCAATTTTTTAATGAATGATTTTAAGTTAAATAAAGAAGCATTTATTATTACACTTGCTATTTTAACAACGGTATCCACTACTGCCTATTTGGGTGTATTTCTATTATTTTTCTTGAGATATCGTGTTTTAAACAAGGGTAGTAAAGTAGCTATTATCGCCTTTGCTATAATTTTTGCATTAGCAATACCTAATGTACCATTTTTAGGAGACAAAATAGTTGAGATTTATGATCAGGATATTAAGGATCTTAAAAGAATTGAGCAATTGTCTACTTATTATGATGATGTGCAAAGACAAATTCCTTTGAATAGATTTGCTAGTGCAATATTTCTATATGAACAATTTGATTGGAAATTGTTTTTAGGTGTTAGTAACCAATATGATGAATATTACATACATGAATATAATATTAATATTTCTAATGGAATCATGGACTTTATTACCAAATTTGGAGTCGTAGGTCTTTTTGTTTTGTTGTATCGTTATGGAGCTGTGTGTAAGGTGTATCTCCGTAAAACGGAATATGTGATCTATTCCATATTAATTTTAATAATTCTAAGTTTTGGGGAACCTATATTGATGCTGCCTATTTGTGTCATATTCATGTTTTTACCCAAATTTAAGAATCAGGATTTTTCGGCATTATCTTATGCTTATAAAACTAAATATTTAAAAGTAGCAAATACCCAATAACCGATAATGATAAAAGCATACAATACAGTAAGGGTATTTATTAAATCTTATTTCGAAGGAAATTCAAGAACTAATTTGTTGGTTAAGAATGTGTTTTCTTCTTTGATATTAAGAGGTTTGGGGACTGCCATTAACTTTCTCTTTGTTCCTTTGGTTATTAATTTTGTGAATGCTGAACGTTATGGAATTTGGTTAACATTAAGTTCAGTATTAACCTGGTTTACACTTTTGGATATAGGTTTTGGAAATGGATTGCGAAATAAGTTTTCTGAGGCGGTCGCATTAGATGATATTAAAGAACAACGAAAGTTAGTACATACTACAGCAGCTGTTTTAATACTTATTTCAGCCCTCATCTTTATCCTTAATATCATATTTACCGATCAAATAAAATGGGATGAGTTTTTAGGTGTTGATGCTTCGTACAGAACGGAGTTGCAGCAGCTTGTATTTTTACTGATTTCCTTTTTTAGCTTACAGTTTATATTTCAAATTTATAATCCTATACAGTACGCATTACAAAAACCGGCAATGATTGCGAGAACAATTTTGGTAGGTAACGCGCTGGGTTTAATAGGTATTCTGTATTTAAGAGAATTTTCTGAGCCTTCATTGTTTAATTTGGGTTTTGTAGTTATGGGTAGTAATGTGCTTTCCATATTTTTATTTACAGCATATTTCTTTATCGTTCAAAGACGAGATTTAATTCAAAAAATAGAAAGACCTACACTAGATACTTTAGGGTCTATTTTTTCTCTTGGTATAAAGTTTTTCTTTTTAAACATTGCATATATGGTGCAATTTCAAACAAGTAACTTTTTAATCAGTAAATATTTTACACCAGAAAAGGTTACGGAGTTCAATATCGCTTTTAAGCTGTTTAGCGTGGCTTCTCTAGTTTTTGGTATCATACTTAGTCCGGTGTGGAGTTCGGTTACCAATGCCCAGGTAAATAACGATTATACCTGGATCAAGAAGTTAATTAAGAAGTTGCTACTAATCTGGGGTATTATTGCTGTAGGAAGTATTATTGTTTTAATGATTGCACCTACCATTTATCACTTATGGATTGGTGATATTATTACGATACCGTTCATAACATCATTAGGTGTGTTGCTTATTGTACTATCTAATTGTTTTTCTTCAATTTTTATTAGTGTCCTAAACGGTATGGGTAAAGTAAACCTGCAATTTTACATTTCCATTTTTGTTATCATATTTTTTGTACCCATAGCTTATTTTCTATCGGTAGAGATGAGTTACGGTATTTTTGGAATATGTATGGCAATTGTCATTACAAATGTGAACGGTTTAATAGTAGCACCATATCAGGTGTACGTAGAAATGAGAAAAAATCGAAAATTACCAGCTTAAAAAGTTGTAATAAACTAGAGATGATGTCAACTAATGAAAAGAAATTAATTACTGTTTTACTTACGGTTCACAATCGTAAGATGAAAACGTATAGCTGTTTGCAAGCATTATCTAAATGTATTTTAGATGATGGTTTCGAGTTGAATATATTCTTGGTAGATGATGGTAGTACTGATGGTACGACCGCGTATTTGCAGGATAAGTTTGATAATCTTCGGATTATACAAGGGTCAGGAAGTTTATTCTGGGCCGGTGGTATGCGAGCTGCCTGGAAATATGCCAATGAGCATGAAAAAAATACAAATTACTATTTGCTATTAAATGATGATACCATTGTTTTTGAAGATACTATTACCAGATTGTTCAGTGATTTGAAAGCTACTAATGAGCCGAAGAGTATTATAGTGGGACCAACTATGGATCCAGATACAAAAAAGATATCCTATGGCGGACATCAACTATTAAATAGACTGACTTTTAAAAGTAAAATGTTAATACCTAATAATGAGTTTCCTCAAAAATGTGAGTTAGGTAATGCCAATATAATGTTGGTACCTAAAGAGGTATTTGTCGAAATTGGATCACTAACAGAAAATTATACACATGGTATAGCGGATTTTGACTACACTCTGAAAGCTTTAAAAAATGGTATCAATACCTATATTTCTAGTTCTTACTGTGGCTATTGTATTAATGACCACGGAGTAAGTTGGTTAAGTCAAAAAAGTAATTTAAAAGATCGTTTAAAGTATTTGTATAGTCCTACAGGATTATCATATAAAGAATATTTACAATTTGTAAAAACACATTTTCCATTACATCTACCACAAGCCTTTTTATTGTTGTGGTTTAAAACCTTATTTCCTATTGTTTGGCAATTATTTAAAAATGAAGAATATTTAAAATGAATACGGATTTGTCCATATCCCCCTTACTTTTTATTATTTTTAATAGACCGGAACAAACAAGAAAGGTCTTTGAAATGATAAAAAAGGCTAGACCTAAAAAACTGTATGTTGCAGCAGATGGACCTAGACAAAATAGTACTGATGAGCAACGTTGTAAAGAGACTAGAGCTATCATAGATTTAGTGGATTGGGACTGCGAGGTTAAAACACTTTTTAGAGAAGAAAATATTGGTTGCGGCTTAGGACCAAAAAAAGCAATTGATTGGTTCTTTGAAAATGAAGAAGAAGGTATCATTTTAGAAGATGATTGTTTGCCTTCAGAAAGCTTTTTTAAATTCTGTTCAGAACTGTTAGAAAAATATCGAGATAATAGCCAGATAATGCATATTGGAGGTTCTAATTTTCAGAACGGATATGTTTCAGATTCTGATTACTCGTACTACTTCTCTTATTTCAGTCATGAATGGGGTTGGGCTAGTTGGAGAAGAGCTTGGAAACATTATGATTATGAAGTGTCAACGTATCCGGAGTTAAAAAAGAAAGGATATTTCGATAAGTACTTTTCTAATTTTATTGAAAAGAAATACCGACTTAGCAAGATTGAAAAAACAATTAATGCAGAAGAAGTTACTTGGTGGGATTATCAGTGGGATTATACCAAATTAATCAATTCAGGATTATCTATAATTCCGCATCAAAACATGATTAAGAATTTAGGTTTTGGTGAAGATGCTACACATACTTTAAGTGCTAATGATGAAAGGCAAAAAAATGAAGCTCATGAATTAAAATTTCCCTTAGCACATCCTAGTTTTGTAATTAGAGACATAAAAGCAGATAAGAAATATTTTAATTGGTTTTTTAAAACCACAGTTCTACGTAGAAAAATATTAAGCTTCTTGCGATTTCCAGGATATTCAAGCTTAGGCTAATTTTAAACGAATTGGGTCAATGGTATTGATTTTGTTGCAGATTAGTTATCAGAATTACAGTTGAAATCAAGTAAAATAGGTTCTCTCGGTTCAAAATCGATATCATCTCTATAGTCTACAACTTCAAAACTATATTCTGGCCAAATGATATTGGTAGGATTACATGATTCATAAACTAGGCAGTCAGTTATTTTATTGCCACCAGAAGTATCAAAAGCTGCAAATATTAATGAGTTAGATGCTGGTAGCCCTCTGTCTTGTCCTAACTCTCCACATATAATTTGCTTCGCACGTAATCTGTTAAAAGTTACATTCCCAGAACCTTCAACTGAAGATGCAACACCATTTCCCATCTCTAAAAAGTCAACATCTTCAACAAGTCCGCCCGTACCTCCACGTGCACCTTCAGTATTTTGATCTTCAAACATTACACCAACACCCCTAGGGCTATTGTTGCCAACTATCAAACCTTTTTTAATCTGTTGTCCCGCACTTTTGTAAATACTAATATTGTCTTCGGTCCATGCAATTTCTCGGTCATTTATTACTGAAAAATTCTCCAATAATCCTCCAATACATTTATCGTATTGTACTAATTGTCCTCTAGGAAAAGGACCTCTCATATTGTGACCTTCAATATAGGTCAATACAGACTCATCGCATTGATCTAATCGAATACCGGTAGAGCCATCTTCTACTTTTACATGGGTAATTACTAAATTCTCAGTATCAAATCCCTCAATACAATTTCTGGTAGCATCTGGTAAAGGACCACTAGAAGGGGCATCTGTATATTTAATGGAACAGTTTTCTATCGTTAAATTATCTGCCTTAGCAAATTTAATACCCATATACGCACCGGTGTAATCAATAATACAATTTGATATGACGACGCCTGTAAATCCATTAATTTCTATACCATGCTGATTTAATGTTTTAATATGCAGGTTTTCTATGCGCTGGTTATTTTCAGTGACAATTATTGGACCTGAATCTTGACGAATGCTTGTGCATGGGGCTTCGACAATCTCAGGTTCTACTGTTTCAGGTTCAGCAATTGTTGGTACTACGGTATAGTTTTCTTCCGTTCCATTTTCAGAAGTTACAGTATAGGTAACTTCCTCGCTAAAATCTTGTGGAGTAGTGGTATCTGGTATTACGGTTGCAGCCGAATCAACGGTAATGGTAGGTTTTAGTTGAAGCGTAGATATGCTACTGGTATCAATGTCAACATATATAAGATTTTGTTCTTCATCAATAACACCTATAATATCTGTGTTCAAACCTATATTATCAATTGATTGTATGCTGAAATTAGAAATTCTAAGCGTTGGGATAAAAACAGCTTCTTCCGTTGAGGTATCTTTAATTATAGATTCGCTAAGAATATCATGGTCAGACGAACAAGACCCTAATTGTAAAAACGGGAATGTTAGTACAAGTAAAATAAATACTGTAGTGTTGAAGTACATGGGTTTAAATGTGATTCTTGCCATAACGTTTATTTATATCATTGGGCCATGAATAAATATTGAAGCGTTTAGTCTGTATTGTCTAGTCTCTATGAATAACTGATTTTTCCGTTGAATGTTGTTCTTGAATAATAAACAGGTTAATTTATGGAGTGAATATTGATAATTTGTAAAAAAAAATATTACAGATGAAGAGATGTAATTTTTATAAGATGGTTAAATAATTAAAATAGATCTAGAAAAAATGGATTTATATGAGATAGTACATTTACTAAATACTCTTAAATTGAAAATAAACTTACCTTTTCTGCAGATAAACGTAATTTTAGTGTTAATAATTTAGAATTCGATATCTTTGGTTTTAAATTCTAATAACCCCCGGAGTAATTGCTATTCCTAAATTATAGCTGTTAATATTTAACGGTTAGTTGGTTTTAAGAGAATGTATTTACTATGATTTTAGATGATTATATGATTGCTACTGATGTTAATTCAGAAGTTTTATGTCTTGGTTACCCTATTTATAATTCTTCACTTAATGATTTACCTAATAAATCAAAATTGTTGGTGAATACCATCAATCAATATTCATATTGTATTTCAGAAGAAGATGCTACTTTTAAAGAAGCACTTTTGAATAGTGATGTTATTTTGCCCGATGGTGTTGGTATTGTATTTGCATCAAAGTGGTTGAATGATGTTAAGGTAAAAAAAATAGCTGGAGCAGATTTTCATGAGTTTCAATTAAAACGTTTAAATAGTATTAATGGTTCTTGTTTTTACTTGGGTGCTTCAAACGAAACTTTAGGTAAGATAGAAACCAGGTTGAAAAAAGAATACCCAAATGTGAAATTTGGTAGTTACTCGCCACCCTATAAACCAAGCTTTACAGAAGAAGATAACGTAAAAATGATACAAGAGGTGAACAATTTTAGTCCAGATGTATTATTTGTGGGTATGACTGCTCCAAAACAAGAAAAATGGAGCTATGCGCATAAAGGTGAACTTGAAGCTAAAATTATCTGCTCTATAGGTGCTGTATTTGATTTTTATGCAGGGACCGTAGAAAGACCTAATAAAATTTGGCAAGATTTAGGTTTAGAGTGGTTAGGTCGTCTTTTTAAAGAACCTAAAAGAATGTGGAGACGATATATTTATTATGGTGGCATTTTTGCTAAGCATATGGTAAAGGCTAAATTTAATCGCTTATAGTTAAATGGAACTGATACAACTTTAATATTCTGGTATTCTAAATTTATTTTAATTAGTCCTAACTTCAAGTGATTTCTAAATAAAATAAAATTTTAGTTACTAAATATTAATTACATAAGTTGAGACTTGAATTTTCTATAACATTATTTGTTCCTCTTAGCCTAAAACACCCCGGACTTGTGGTAATAACTTCAACTCCCGATAATGAAACGTTTTCTCCGTCTGCACTATCCAAAGGATAGACAGTAGAGGTAAGTGAATTATCTTTGAGTACCATATTTTCGAAAATTACATTATCTAGATTTCCTACAAATCTTAAGGTGTTAAATTTGTGACGATCTTGGAATATACCGGTTTCGCTTTCGGCATACATATTTTTGAATGTTCCATTAGAAATATCTTGAATGTCAGCGAGCCCATCTCGTCTATAAGAAGAGTATCCATCTACTGTTACGTTGGTAATATGATCTGTGAGTTTAAGAGAATTGCAATATCCACCACCTGATCTTACATTAGGTGAACCAACATAATTACCATTATCAATTACGTCAGAAATATGTACCTCTCGAGAATCGTTCGGTTGACCATCTTTGTTGATGTAAAACAAATGAGGTGGAGGTGACCAAGTACCACCATTTCCGCCAATATCACCTCCAGCGGAATTTTGAATATCAGTATACCTATGCGAACGTACTGTCTCAACATTAAAATTTGACACATTACCTTGTATGCCCATAATTGTGCCATCTAAAGTCAATCTTCTTAATGTAACGTTTGAAGTTTGAGTTTTAGGGTCAGTACTTTCGTTCGTTACACTGGTATTTTCGTTAAACTCTGTCGTTAACTTCATGAAATAAGGGCAGAATTGTTGTGCATTTGCACCATCTGGCACTCTTAATGAAACATCTTCTAGTAGAATATTTGAGGCGCCTCTAATGTTAAAAACTGCCCAAAAGGAAATTGCTCCCGACCATGCAGGGTCAGCGCCAGAAAAAGACATTCCTTTATTAGCAATTAACCAGTTTTCTACCTGTAATTGATTGGCGGCATTTGTTTGCGAATCAATCGGTAAGGTAGAATAGGTTTGATCCCATACCATATTTATATTTTTAAAGGTAACATTATCGGCAAGTGCTATTATAAATGCTGGTGAACGTAAGTTGTTGATAATTAATTCTGATTCAGATGTACCCTCTATCCAATCATTATCATTCAAGAAAATTGACTTTGTACCAGTAGCCGAAACATCAATAAACATTTTTCCATCGATCAAAATTTTGGCATTTGTATTATTTGCTTGTTTAAGGGTCTCTACAAGATAGTCTCTGTCATCGGTCGAACCGTTCATGTAAGCGCCAAACCATTGAGGCTTAATAAACTCTGTGCCAAGGGTTCCAGCTAAATTAATTGATTCAAAAATACGTTGGTTGTCTTCAGTTTGAATTATTGTATTGTTGAAGGATATGGTACCATTAACTAGGGTGCCACCTTTAAAAATTAAGGTAATATTTTCCGGTAATATTATTTCTTGACCACTAAGCTCAAAACGGTCAAAAATCTCCCATGAAGCATTACCCATATTTGCAGGAATATTACTCCAATCAAAATTGCTTGGGATTACAAAATTCGTACTACTTATGTCGTCGGTACCACTAGTATTATCAGTTTCCTCGTTTCCTTCTGGTTCTATTGTTACAGTGCCTTCTTCAGTTGTAGTAGAACCATCTTCCTCTTCTACTTCAATGACATAATCAAAGGTGTCTGTTTCTTGATTGTTTTGTTCTTCAGTTTCAGAATCGTCGGATGATGATTCTGAAGTTTCAGTTGATGTTTCTGATTCTTCTGATTCATTGGAAGAAGAATCAGAAGAATCTTCATGTGGCGTTTCTGCTGTATTGGAATCAACTTCATTATCAGAAGTATCTGTAGGAGTATAAATAATTTTTTGATTTTCACTAATCTCTATAGCTCCATTTTCTGGATTAGAAGTTTGAATAATTTTCACATTTTGCCCTGCTGCAAATGTATCATTGGCTAGTACATCTAAAATTATAGGGTCGTACCCGTTAATTATAAAAGCATCATCTACTGCATATTGATTATTGTTTTCATTAATGTTGGTAACATATTCTGAGAGAATATCCGTATCCTTACTACAAGAAAAGTGAAGTGAAAATATTGCTAATAAAAAAAGTATATTAATCTTCTTGAAAATTAATCGTTGCATAAATAGGTTCATATTGTAGATGTAATTTTGGGGTGGGTGGTACTTAAACAATTACTTTGGGGTTGTATTTGTTTAAATAATTAACTATGTTCTTTATTTGTTTTTTGTTTATATTTTTGATATACGTATACAATTAAGGTTTTGGTTGTCCAAGACATTGATTATTAGACAATTGTTTTTTAAAATGTTGTGAAAACCTCATTTAGGATAAGTATAATTTTGGTTTTTTGTTGTAAAGAAATATTTAATAATTTTTTTACAAAAATATTTAAATAAATAAAATAATCGATGAAATATTCAAATAATCGATGAAATACACTTGATAATTTTTTAATCTATTTTTTATTCAACTTTCTTAAGCAAAACTTGAATAAAATGTAATTAATAGTTGAATTACGTAGTTTTTGGAAAAACTTAATAAACAATATTTTATTTAGAGGATCTATTAAGAATGTAGAAATACAGACTTGGGTAAGATTAGAATTTGTCTGTTTTAGGACGTATAGTAAGTACAATTAAGAATATATCTTAATTAAATTCTTACTATAGAATAGGTAAAACTGCATAGAACAGATGTACCTCGATTTAAAAATGAATCTAATTATTTTTATATTTTATAAAGACTATTCTCGTAGTTTTTATAAAATTAATAAGGTATAATAAAATACTAGGTTTAAATTCTGACATACCATAGTAAATTACGGTAATCGGAAAAATTCTGTTTTCTTGAATGGTATTAATCTTGATACTTTGTATTTTTTTTTTGCTTTTATCAGTCGAATTGTAGAGTTATGATTTTTAAGGAAAATTTAAATATTTTATTTTATTGTTTCAATGATAGAACATAGTTGGAAACTTCTATTATTTCGTCATTTGAAAGTTTATTTTTCCAAGCGGGCATAGCGCCGTTTGCCGATCCATTTTTGATAATAAATTTCAAATTTTCTTTTCCCTTTGCTTCTTTATCGTTAATTAAATTGGGTGCTATGGCTCCTTGTCCCTCTCTTCCGTGGCATGTTTGACAATTTTGTTGGAAGATAGTTTTTCCAGTTTTTAATCTTTTATTAAATTCTTCATTGGTTGATGATAAGATTTTAAAATTTTCTTTTCTAATGGGTTTAAATAAGGTAATGGTCAAATTATTAAACCCAGATACGTAAATATTACCATTTATTGGGTTCTCTATAAGATCTAGAGGACCGCCATCTAAAACTAAGCCCATATCAGAACCTAGATAATCTTGAACTATATCCTTTTTTGACCCACCAGGTCTTAGAATAATAATGTCATTGTATTGCATTCTTGTCACTAGAATACAGTTTTGCAATTTTCCATTGAATACTTTGCTTTTATATTCAATAATACCAGTGGGGGCAACGTGTGGTCCAAAATCATAAGAAAATCCTCTAAAATTGGTATCTGCTTCTATTCCGTTATATTCAAAATTTTCAACATCTATATCACCTCGATTGAGAACGTATTCTGCTCTTAAAGGGTTTGGGTGTCCATAATAACCGCCTTGCTCTACACGAACCATAAAATCATTTTGATCAGGCTGAGCTCCTATAATTGCTCGAATATTTTTTGGTCCTTTATAGTTTATCGATGATAGAGGCGGGACGTAGTAGGGAGATTTTGGGTTAGAGGTTGGTGTGTTTTCATTTCCTCCAGAACCATTAATGGTTGTGTATAACTGACCATTGCTATGCCAAACTAAATCATATGCATTTCTTACACCTGTAGCATAGATTTTTAATGGTGAATTATTTTGATATGGATCATAATTTCCGCCACCATCTTTTGTTTTAACATCTAGAGGTAGTTCATTTGGTAATTTATTGGTGTCTAAAATTAAAATAGTAGCGGATAATGATGCCTCTTGAAAAGGTTTTTGCTTTTTCTCACAATCACACCATCCCATACCTGTGTTGGCTCCTTGACTAAAATATAGTTTACCATTCTCGTCAAAAACAATAGAGTTTGCAAAATTTTCTTGATTTGGACCAAAACGGGGCAAACCTTTTATTATTATTTCATTTCTCAGGACCTCATCTGTTTCGCTGCTTAATTGTAAACGTGTTATACTACCAGCCCAATCTATTTTATCTTGATTCATAGAAGAATTTGAGAACTTTACCCAATCACTATCGGTTTCTGAGTTTGAAGTCCAAATAATTAAACTATCGGAACTGGATATGGGGTCGAAAGCTAAACCTATTGTGAATTTTGATAAGTCGCCATATGGTTTAAAGGTGTGTTCTAATTGTAATTCTCCAGTCGGCTGAATGTTAAACCGTAAAATCTGTCCATTAATTTCACTTGCATATAGCTTGTGGTCAGGTCCGATAACTAAACTGGTAAATTGTCCTTTAATAGTTTTGTCTAAATTGACTTTTTGGAAGAGAATACCATCTAATTCATTGTTAGGCATTGTGTTGTATATGCGTATTTGTCTATTTATATATCTATTGATTCGATTTGGATAAAACACAAGAATTAGTAATAATCCTAAAGTAAATAGCATTGCGACTTTTTTTGATTTACCATTCATACAAATCATTAAATAGATGAATTTTTTTAAAATTTAAAGCCTTATTTGATAATTCTGCAGTATAAACAACTTCATTTTTTCTTTATCGCCTCCGCAATGCTTTTTTATTTCATAAATTTTGGCATCTACTAAGGTTCTATACCACCAACCTTGTAAAAAATGCCATAAAAATCCTTCTTTACCTTGTGTAAAGCCAAGTTTTAAAAAATAACGGTAAATAAAATATATAAAGGATCGCCAAAAGAGGGGCATATTAGCGTATTTTTTTTTCTTGTCTCGTTTGGACAAGGCGTCTTTTGACATCTCATATTGCAATACTTCTGAAGATTTCGGTTTTATAAAGTTGTATTCTAAATTTAATAAATCTATCGCCTCTCTAATAGAATATCCATCATGTTTTTGAATCCACCAACCAAGGGGGTTTAAATTATGGTCTACAAAGTATCCTTCAAAATGGATGCTTTTTCCCTTTGTCAATACTATATGCTCATCCATCCATCTTTCCTCACAAAATCCATGCTTATTTTTAAATAATCTTAGCATGTTCATTTGTAACATTCCCTTGGTCATTAATGTATTAAGAAAATACATTTTTCGTTCGAATACTATTCCTGATATATTTTTTTCTAAACGTGGTAGTTTTCGATTGATTTCGGAAATCAAGTCTGCCATTAAATATTCATCGGCATCTAGACGAAAAACCCACTCGGTAGTAATTGGCAAGTTGTTCAAGCCCCAATTTAGCTGTTTGGCATAATTATTTTCCCATTTATTTTGGTATACTTTTGCACCTAACGATTCTGCAATGTGAATTGTATTGTCGGTAGAAAATGAATCTACCAAAAAGATTTCTTCAGAAAATTTTTGAGCATTTTTTATACAGCGTTCTATATGCTTTTCTTCATTATAAGTTAGAATGATTGTAGATATGGTATCCATTAGCTTTTTATTTCTCTGATTTTTATAAATTTTGCAGGATTTCCGCCAACTACTGTCCAAGAATCTATTTTCTTAAACACAGCCGATCTTGCTCCAACAACGGCTCCATCTTCAATTATAACCCCTGGTCCTATAAATGCATCTGCGCATACCCAAACTTGATTTTTTATATATATAGGAGCTGCGTACCATTCTAAAGATGGTGTTGTGTGGTAGTGAGAACTAGCGCAGATATAACTTTTCTGAGAAATTATAGTGTTTGACCCTATGCAGACCAAGCCTTGGTTATAGATATCTACATTGCGCCCTATTGCACTAAACGAGCCCATTTCTAAGTTCCAGGGTGCCCAAATTTTTACACTTGCATATATTAAACTATTGTTACCTATTTTGGCACCAAATAGTCTTAAGATGAAGTTTCGCCATGTACGAAAAATGTTAAGAAAAAAGACGCGAAAGAATAAAATATAAGTAATTGACCAAATAACCCTTTTTATCCTACTTTTTAATGTAAAAGGATCATGATATTTAGACATGTCAATTCTATTCATTAAATATACTATTAGATTGTTATTGAACTTTTAAAGATTGAAATCTCATTAGATTATAAACTGGTTTTAAGTTTTTGGCTATAAAATGAGAAGAAGTAATTAACTTTTCTATCATCCAAATCTTAACTGAACTATAATTTAAAATTTCTTTACGAATCTTATTTGCTTCTGCTAGACCCTGTTTTTTATTTACACTGGAAACTCCATCTAAGTTGAACAGGCAAATCCAATTATCGATGTATTGAATATTTGATGCCTTGCTCAAAAATTCAATTGTGAATTTATAATCAGCAGAAATAGGATAGTTATGTTGATCAAAAGATAAATTATTTTCTTTTATAATTTTGAGTGAGTATATCATGGCTTGATGATTTGTAAACATACCATACCATGAATACTTGTGGTTTCTAGCTTTCTTGTAGTTTAGGTCATTTGAATTATGTTGTTTTACAACGGCATTGCCATAAATGAAGTCAGACTCTTTGGTTTTAACATCTTCAAATATAGAAGATAGTGTGTGCTTGTTAAATAAAGAGTCTCCACTGTTTATAAAGATCACATAATCTCCCGTAGATAGGCTTAAACCTTTATTCATTGCATCGTACAATCCTTTATCAGGTTCAGAAATAAAAACATTTATCTTTTCATTGTATTTATTTATTATATCTGTAGTTCCATCATTAGAAGCTCCATCTATTATAATATATTCTTGGTTTAAATATGTTTGATTTATACAGCTAAGAATCGTCTTTTCAATTGTTTTCACTTCATTATAGGAGATAGTTATAATGGATATTTTTTTCATAGTCGTTAATTTTTTAGCAAACCATTTAGAAAAGTATTCGCAGTGATTTCTATAGAGAAATATTCTTTGTAAACATTTATAGCAGATTGGGCAAAATTTTCTTTTACTTGAAAATCGAAATCATACCATTTTCTTAGTAAAGCTTCTGTGCCTATCATGGTATCTTGTTCAATAATACCGGCATTACCTTGTTCTATTTCACGCCAAATATTAACCTTGTTACTTATAAGCACAGGTTTTCTACAAGCCAATGCTTCAACAACAGCGATACCAAAATTTTCTTGATGGCTTGGAAGAATAAAGACATCACTTTCGTAAAATGCCCCCCATTTAGAAAGCCCTTTTAACATACCCGGAAATATGATGTTATTTGATGTTGAGGCTAGTTGTTGCATCGCTATTCCATAAGACTCTTCCAAACCTGGTCCGGCGATTATTAATTGGGGCAAGTTTTGTATTTCTTTTTCTAGTTTTAAATAAGCCATGATCAAAAGATCAACTCCTTTTTTAGGATGTACCCTACTTAGAAAGATAATATGAGGTTTCCCGTTCCATTGGGGTACTTGTTTTGAAAAAGCATTTCGCATTGAAGAATGCTTTTTTGGGGGTGGTTGAATACCATAGCCAACATTTATTTCTGTTTTAGGATTGTAGTTGGGGAAGGTAGTCCTTGCCAATAGCAACTCTTCTTCACAGGTAAATAAAATTCCATTTGCATTGTTCACTACTTTTTTCTCAATTAATTTCCAGTAAATATCATTCCGCAGTGCTTTTAGTTTGCGTGTTGTTGCTTTTTGGAAATATGGGTCTAACATGCCATGTGGCATAACATATACTTTTGGTGATGTTTTATAATTTTTTCTATGTGTTAAAATAGATTTGATACCTGCATAACTAGAAAAAAGCCATAGCCCATGTATTATGACAATATCAAATTTATTATAGTTGTCAAGTAGCCATGGAATTAGTTTTTTATTGTATTTCCAAGGCGTTTTAGCTTCACCTAATGTATGAATAGGAAAGATATCTTGACCTAGATAATCTGCGTTTGGGCTGTCCAAACAAACTACTTCGTTATGAACATTTGATTTTTGTAGCTCGGGAATTGCGTTTCTGATTCCTTGGCAAGGCCCTCCCTGTTTAGGATCCATACTTGGAATAATACGTAGAATGTTCATGTTTTGGCTAAATTTTGATATAGTTCAACATATTGTTTGGCTATGTTCTTAACAGAAAATCTTTTTGCGTTCACTAATCCTTTTTCAATAATATCCAAGCGATAAACATTATCGGTAATTACCTTTTTATATGCTCTTGAAATTGACTTTTCACTAGTTGGATCAACAAATACAGCTCCATTTCCAGCAACTTCAATAATAGGCTCTATTTTTGAAGTAATAACTATTCGACCAGTTTGTTGACCTTCAATTACGGGCATTCCAAACCCTTCATATAATGAAGGAAAATTAATTATATCACTATTAATATACTCTAATCTTATTTCTTCGTCCGTAAGATTAAACCTGTTGGAATAATCAATGTTATACATTTTTAAAAGCTGTAGTTGTAACTCGTTTAAAGTACCTATAATGCGAAGATGACAGGGTATTTCTTCTAGCGCTTTTATCGTTTTGTCTAAATTTTTATTCCAACCTGTGCCTATATGTAGAATAACCGGTCTTTCTTGATTGAAAGACTTCTTGGAAAATTTAAATATCGGGTCAACGGCGTTGTGTATAACTTCTAGTTTGTCGGTTTTAATTTTACTGAGGATATTATTTTTGGTTTGATCAGAAATGCATACTACTTTATCGGCAATTTTTAATGGTAAATACAACCAAAACAACCATTTGTAGCAACGCTTAAAAGGGTTTTTTACATTGTCCAAAAATACAAGGTCATGTATAGTTAATACGGTTTTAACACCAATTAAAGCTATTAATACATCATGAATATGTCCTGTAATATGATGTATGGCATGTTTATTCTTTTTTTTATAAGTAAAAATATTATTTTTCAGAACGTCTATTGGCATAGAGCCTACGCAAGAAACTTCATAAATGGTTATATCTAATGTGGTATCCAACTCTTTTATCAATGTTCTGAATACTCGATGTATGGAATGACCTACTTTTGGGTTTCTAAAGAAATAGTTGATTTTCATTCGAGGTTTTTTTAAATATTAGATGTTACATTACTAATAATTAATGGGGTTTTGTTCCCTACTTGACGTATTTTATTGGTTTTTGTATATCTAATTTTAATTTCAGAACGAGATCGTTTTTTTAATAAGTCCACCATTTTTTCTGCGCTGATTTTACAACCTTCTTTTATTCTAGGCACAAAATTTATTGATACTGAGAAGTCAACTTGTTGTATTAATTGGAGTTCTTTAAACATACCCATATGTTCATTGAACATTGCCATTATATGCTCTCCTTTAATATGAAGTCCAGAAGGTGTGACAATATGAGTTGACTGTCGCCCATGTATATTATTCATTAAAGGTAAAGGAATGCCACATGTGCACTTCATTTCTTTGTATTGACCTTCATCCCCAATTTCATAACGTATTAATGGAAAAGCATAGTTGGTTAAATCTGTCAGCAAAATTTTACCTGTTGTATTCGGTGGTATTGGCTGATTAAATTCATCTACAAATTCAATATGAACAGTGTCTTGCATAATGTGTAGACCTTCTTTATTTGGGCATTCTGCGGCAATCAACATTATTTCGGTATTTCCATATTGATCGCATACAGGTGCACCAAAGGCTTTTTCCATTAGTATTCTTTGTTCTTCAAATAATGGTGCAGATGTTACCCATACCATTTTGGGAGCATGTATTTTTATATTGTTATCTAATAAATACAAGGCAAATTCGAAAACAACATCTACATATCCTTGTAATAAAGTAGGCTTAATTCTATTAAAATCCCTAACATATTTTTCTAGCTGTTTTTTCTGGGGATTAGCTGCCGCCAAGAAAATTCTTTTAGTAGGCCACCATAGAATTGTGTTAAGTATTTGTTTAAAAAATGACTTTTTAAAACGATAAATAAATGCTTGGTTTTCCCAAGGGTTAATGCCCCACCAACTTAAAATACGCCATCTAATTGGTGTTTCTGGATGTCTATTGTCATGAATTACCGAAACAGGAAGGCTGGTACTGCCAGATGTGCTAACCTTGTCACAATAAGATGGTGATACATTATTTACCTTTATAGAATGAAAATTATTACGTATTTCTTCTCTGGTTAAAGGTGGTATTTTTAAAAATTCTTCTGTTGTTAGATTACCTGTTTCATTGATTTTCAAATCTGCATATTTCTTTTTGTAGAAATCAGAATGTTCTTTTGCATGTTGAAAAATTGCATTACGCTTTTTAATATTGATACTTGAAATATTTTGATTCTTCAGCGCATCATCTGTTTTTCTATGTAATCGATCTAGCTTGGGACGTAGAATTTTTGTCTTCAATAAAAATATCAATTTTGAAAAACTGCCACGTGCTGTTAATACATTTTTAGGGGGTGTAATTTGCATAAACGTTTTAGTTAATATTTAAATTCTAATCAACTATAATTTAACTGGATATTATTTCTAAAGCCTAGGTATTTCATTTATTAATGGGTTTAATGTCACTATTTTATTCGTGTAAAAGTCGATTGTTAAAGGAGTGCATAATGTTGTCAATAGCCAAATGTTCTTCGGCATAGGTTCTTGCAGCTTGTTTTATATTATGATTGTTTGTATTAAGATATGCCTCTAAAATACCGGTGTTTAAAGCTTCTTGATTTTCCGCAGATACTAAAAGCCCCATACGATATTTACAGACCACTTTGTGTAATGTAGATTTGGCATTTGCAGTAATTAGTGCTAAGCCTCCTACGGCCAAAATAGTAGTAAGTTTGGATGGCATGACCAAATCACTAGCTTTTTCTTTTTGAATAATTAAATGCATATCTGCCATGTTTAAAAAGGTATTAAATTCTTCTTTAGGCTGTAATGGCATAAAACTTACATTATCTAATTCCATAAGTTCGGCTTTGTTTTTTAGAATTTCTTTGTAAGGTCCTGTACCGCAAATTATAAATTGAAGATTGCGATGAGCGTTTAGTGCTTTTGCAGTTTCTAGTATAGCTTCTAGTCCTTGTTTTTCGCCGATTGCACCAGAATATAACACTACGTAATCACTCAATTTAAAACCGAACTTCTCTTTTAATAGACCCTTTTCCTTTATTGGAAAAAAGTTATTTGTTTCTGTCCAATTAGGAAAGAGACTTATAGGCTTATGGGCTTTTTTACCTATTCGATCAATCATTCCTTCAGAAATACTACTTATAACGTCTGTATTTTGAAATATATAATGTTCTACTTTATATAACATTTTCAATAAATTATTAGACTTAATTATTCCCAAGTCTTGAGCAGCTTCAATTTGCATATCCTGAATGTGATATAAATGTTTGGCACCTCGAATCTTTTTTTGAAATACACCAATTAATCCTAGTTGAAAAGAAGGTGCGACCGTAATAACCCAATCGAATTTCTTTTGAAATAGAATAGGGGTACTACCCAAAAGTGCCGATATCGAAAAAGAGGTGTCTAAAAGCATACGTTTTAAGCCATTTGGTTTATTAGGTACGTACATAGGACATCTAATAATATTTAACCTACCACCTGATTCGTAATGTTTGGTTTCTTTCTTATACCAAAATCTATTTTTTCGATAAGGTTCCTGAACTTTCCAATAAGGATAATATGGATATGCGGTAAATACACAACAATGGTGTCCTTCTTGAGCCAACCAATGCATCATTTCTCCAGAATATTTGCCTATTCCGGTCAATTCGGGTGAAAAATTATACCCAATGAATAAAATACGTTTAGTGTTTTTTAGTTCCATTTCGTGTTCGTTTTTAAGCGTTATTTAATTAACCAAATCTTATAAGTCTGGGTTAAAACTATTTTTAGCTTTCATTATCTATCAGACCATATTTCAAGTGTTTTTGGTATGGAGAGAATGTGCTATTTATGTTATAACAATATGCTCAAGTTGATTTTAAGGCAATCTTACAGATCAAAATGTTTTTAAATGAGTTATATGCGGTCTCAAAAGGCTCGCATTTGTCATTTAAAAATAATGGGAGAACACGGGGGAAGTTTACATGATAATAATGTTGAAATAAAAATTAAAAATTATAGGTTTTATAAACCTTAGAGTGTATTCTAATTGAACGTTAGATAATATTTCTAATTATGCTTTATTGCTTCTATTCTATATTCATTAATTGAAGGTCAAGCAACCTTATTGGCCAAAACATCTATATAAATCTCTTCAAGATGATTTAGTATAATGCTCTGGTCAAACTTACTGATGTTATCTAGCCCTTTATGAATTAAATTACTTCGCTCTTCATCGTTCAATTGAAGTGTGTCTTCAAGAACCTTAGCGGATTGAAGTGCCCAAAAAAGTAATTTTTTATGATTTGGACTACGTTTTAAATATATTGCGGCACTACCTCCAACTTCATTCATTGGAGCTTTATTTGTTGTAATGACAGGGCAGCCGGCTGCCATAGCTTCAATAATAGGAAAACCAAAGCCTTCTTCTAATGATGGAAAGACAAATACACTCGCTCCTTGATACGCATAAGATAAAAGATTATCATTGGCGTCTTCTATAAAATAGATATCTTCTTTGTAGGGGGACCGTTCATAATAAGTTCTTATATTAGTTGATGGTTTATAACCAATCATTATTAACGGTAAAACTTTTTCAGAAATGTCTCTCCAGGCGTTGTATAGTGTAATAACCCCAATTCTGTTTTTGTAAAAAGTATTACCCCCAACATGTAATACATAACCATGCTTTAAATCTAATCTCAGATGCTTTCCTACAACGACTCTCGCATTTTCCATATTACCGGGTACAAATATTGAATCTAATGCATTGTATACTTGTTCAACACGTATAGGTTTTTTCTTTAAAAAAAATAATAAATCCTTTTTGGTGTTATTGGAGATACATACAAAATTATCAGCCATAGATAGACCTCTAAGAATTAGTTTTTGGTATATTTTCCCTGAAGTACTTGTTGGGTTTTCCTTTATAGTGCCCAATGCGGATTTTAATGCGATAAAATCATGGCAATGTACAATATGTTTTTTTTTTCGAATCAGTGGCATCCATATACTTAATGCTTGGTCAATTAAAACAAATAATACATTTTTATCCAAGACTTTACTTTTCTTTTTGAAGTATATTGGAAATATTATGTATTGATCTATATATCTTAACCACTTATTAATACCCTCAGGGAATTTATATTTTGATAGATAAAGTTTTGGACCCCAGACTTCAATATTATGCCCCTTTTTACACATCCCTTCACGTATAAAATTTTCATACCTTTTCATACTATATCCTAAGGTGTTCTCGTGATGAATTAAGAGTATAATTTTCAACTTCAATTTGAATTTATAAGTAGTAAGTTAACCTTACTTAATTTAGTTCTTTTTATAGCCTAATTCTCTTTTATTTGAACTATTGGCAGAAATTAAATTTATAGCCAATCTTACTATGTGAAAAATTACGAGATATGTAAATATGCCTTCCAAATAGCCTCTTATGATATAACTGAAATCTCTTGTTATACCATTTGCATTTCTAAACATACCTAAAAATATAAAAACATTCATAAGTGCAAAAGGAGCATATTGTAAACCTTTTTCGCCGAAAAAGACAAAGGAATTAAGTAGTTTGAAAATAATGAAGAATACAATAAATTGTATTGGGAAATACCAGAATCCGAAGGTAGCTAAACCATCTCCTATATGACTTGTTATTCGATAGCCGCCAAAACCAGAACCATATAAAAAATCTCCTCGCGAGAACTCCATTTTGCTTTTATCGATATGAATGTTTAAAAAACGTAATAACGGAGTTGGAAATAATGATAAAAGATTAGTTTTAAATAACTCTCGCATTAATGGATTCGAATAACCTTTTTTTTCGGCATAATATAAGGTCTCATCTGTAATTCTTAAATTGGCATATCTAGCCATCATGAAATTATCAAGGTAATCTTCTGTCCAGCCTTCATTATATTTAGTGGAATTTTTATCTTTTTTTTTGAATTTGACCGATTTTATTCGATTCATTAATGATTCGTTCTGCAATGTGTTTACAGTTTGTTCAAATAGCTCTAACTTATCTACCTTGGCTCTCACTTTTCTTGTATGCAGCATGGCTAAAGAAACATTAGATAGAAGGCCAATTATGAACCATAAGGTAACACCAAGGCAAATTGTTTTAAAGGGAGATAAATAGTTGTAAATTTTAATATCATTTAAGACTATGTACAAAAAAGTAAGAATAGCCATTATTGCGATAGGACTTATAATACTTTCTCTACTATTAGACGCAATGTTTATTATGAAAATAATACCAGTGTATAATAGAACACTTTTAAGATGAGTATATTTTATATGTAATAGCGAGGGGTAAAACAAACATAAAGGGGCATACATTAAATAGTCTAGACCTGCTAAAAATTTACCGGTTACATCGCCGTACTCCACACCGCCTGCGCTAAAGTTGTAGATTCTTATCATTAAGCCAATAATGCCAAGCCCCCAAATTATTGTAGGTGTGATTTCAAAAAAGCGTAGTTTGAAAAGGGTTTCCTGTATAAAGTTATTCTTAAGCTTTTTAGATGAATTTTGGCATGCCAAATAGAAAGCCAAAGATGAAATTAAAAATAATATTATTTCATATAAAAAAGTTTCGAAAGGGCGTTCAAATCCATAAGATATTGGCTTACATTCTGTTAATGTTCCTATTAATGGTAAATACCTGTACATAAACATTGATAAATACATTAAAAAGGCAAAAGGGAAAAAACGAATATATTTTTCTTGTAAAAAATAAGAAAACACGCTAAAACTTATTACCGCCATAATACAACCATAAACGTTTGCCAAGGACGGAAAAATTGATAATTCTATCAGAATGCCGATTATTAAAAACCATCTTAGACCAATTTTAAAATTAGTTAAAATATGAATTGATGTTTTACCCATTTGCTGCAATGATGTCTAGCATTTTTTTAATGCTTTTATTATTGGAATAGCCAGATGTTTGACATCTTTCTAAACCTGCCAATGCTATTTTTTTTCGTTCATCTTCATTGATTAAATAATATTTACAGTGCTCTAAGAGTTCTTTGTTAGATGAAAAATAGACTGCTTCCTTTCCTTCTTCAAAAAGGTTTAAATGTTCATTTGTGCGTTCCGCTAACATAAAACCACCACAAGCAGGAATTTCCATTGTTCTAGTAGTTTGTTGGTCATAGTTTTTTTTACGTAAAAAGCATAGTGATATTTTAAAGGCTTGTAAAGCTTTTGAATAATCTTCTGAAAATATGGCCGGTAATATTGTTAAATAGGGTGAAGTACCTTTATAATTATTCCATTTTCCGTCTCCAAATACTTTAACTGGGATATTATTTTTAACAAGAAACAGAATGCTTTCACAACGCTCTTTTTCCCATGATCCTACAAATCCTACTTCTCCACCTAACCTTTTGATATCGATGTCAGCTAATATTCTAGGGAAGTGAAAAGAGTCTTCGTACATATTATCTATAAACTTTATGTTTTTTGCTCCAAGATTTTTCATCTCATTCAAAATGTATGATTTATTAGTAAAAATATAATCGTAATGAGGAATACATTGAAGATAGTTTAGACTTTGATTATGACGCAAGGCCATATTATCTGGTGAGTAACTTATAATACTGGTTTTTGGAGATTTACATTTTATAAAGGTTAAGGTAGATTTGTTAATAGTTACCCCCTTATCTATCCAAACAATATCATATGTATTATGAGATACTAATTCTTTGATTTTCTTATTTGCATTGGTACCATCGGGAAGTTTTATCGGAATTCCTTTTTGAAATAAATGATAAGCTATTCTATGCCACAAATTGATGTTTGGCAATCCAGCTTCAATTTTATCTATAGTATCTGAATTATTTTGTAATGCCCAATGTCTATGTAATGATGTACTACTTAAACTTCTGAACCAACCAATAGATAAAATCTTCATTTTAGTTTTTGAATTCTTGAAATTTATAGTTTATCTGAGATAGAAGTTCTTGTAATTCTTGCAAACCTTTTAAAAACAAATCTTTTACTGACATTTGCATTAATCTACATGCATAAGGAATTACTAATAACACTAAAATAAAATCTAGGGAAATACTGCCTATTGCAGCACCAACTAAACCATATTGTTTTGATAAAAAATATGATAGCAAAACAGATATTATTGCAACAATTACGCCGTATAATGCCATTTTATATGGCTTGTTCACAACACCAAAAACCATTTCTGCGGTCCACCAAAGTGCATTGAAAACCATGCCAGCTGTAAAGATGTACCACATAGCTTTTGGTATTTCCAATTCATTTTGTGTCCATATATTATAGAACCATAATCCAAATATTGCTAAGAAAATAAAGCTTATAATTGAAAGAGATAAAATTCCAGTTACAGATACACGAAAAACTCTTTGTGCTGTTTTCCAATTACCTCTGCCAATTTCAAATTGTAGTTCTGGAAATACCGCAGTTTTTACCATGAATAATAGTTGGTTTAAAGACCTACTTAAGGTTCTAACGGTATTAAATGCAGCAACTGCTTCGGGTCCTAGAACAATTCTTACCACAAAGGTAGTTCCTTGAAAATAGACGACCTGCCAAACTGGCGACATAAGATAACCTAATCCTTTTCGGGTAATGGACTTTAAAATGATTTTATCTTTTTTTCCGCGAAATGTTTTAAATAGACCCAGAATCTGCCTCCCTTTTATCCAATAAAAAATATTAAAGAGAATGGTTACAGTAAGTTGTGAAAGTGCAAATTCAATCACACCATACCCAAGTAGTAAAACACATAAACCTGCCAATAGGTTTAAAGTTGATTTTATGGTTAAAAAATTAATATTCAAAGCAGCTTTTTGAGCAGACCTAAAATACGATTCTATTAATTGATCGTAAAAATTTAATAGTCTTACAAAAATTAGTATGCTAACAGCTATTTTAGCATCTTGACTATTTATCAGCGATTTGTCAAAAATTTGAAAATGGTCTAAAACTAATATCCCTACAAAACTTAAAAGCATTGCTGCGACAATCATATTTGTAATAACATACATGCCTGTTTTGCTAATGTCAGCAGCCTTTTGCTTGTCTCCGGCAGCAAAACTAAGTACAAAACTATTTGCCGCTGCAGTACCAAACCCCAAATCAGAGAATGCTATTACACTTGGTATTATTGTAAGTGTCAACCATTCACCATAATAGGCAGAACCCCATGAGGTAATGAAAAAAGGCACTAATAATAGTTGATCTAATATACGTACACCTTTTTGGAAAACAGATGCAATACCGTTTTTTAGAAGTCTTTTTCTTAATGACATTTGATGCTTTTTTTTACTATATATTGGTAGTTGTCAATTTTTTTTCTGCTTTACTAAACTAGTCATCATAATGCTTTAAAACTTGGTATGCTAGATTGTGTGGTATGTCAATGGTTGTTAAATAAAACCTCGGTACCCTTAATAATTTTATATAAACTTTATTCTACTAATATTAAAGTAGCTTTTAGATATTATATTTAATCTTTTTTTTTAATATATGTAAAGTAAATTAACTGTGGTCATGACCATATGACGGACCTTCTTTAGTATCATTCAATAAAACCATTGTGTTTTTTAATTTCTCATTTTTGTAAACAGTTTCAATTGTCTTTAAATGTTCTTTATTGGTTACATCTTTTCTAACCACATAAATTGTACTGTCTATAAATTTATTTAATGCAAAAGCATCTGAAACTAAACCTATCGGTGGGGTATCTATGATGATACGGTCATAATTTTCTTTCAAATTTTTTAATAAACCATCAATACGTTTACTCAACATTAGGCGTCCAATATTAGAATTCACAACTCCTGACCCTATCAGCGATAAATTTTCTATAGAAGGATGTTTTTGTATTATAATATTACTTGTTAATCCTTTTTTGATTATGAAGTCAGAAACACCAGGGGAGTTATCCATATTAAAATCAGCCATTAATTGCGGTTCTCTTAAATCAAAAGCTATCAGTATTACTTTTTCGCCTAAAGAAGCCAATGTGACTGCTAAATTAGATGCTATAAAGGTTTTTCCCTCACCTTTTACAGTTGATGTAACCAATAAGGTTTGATTTTTTTCAGTCTTCTTAAGATAATCTAAATTGAAATGTAAAAGCTGAAAAAGTTCAGTAGTTGGTGATGTTCCTCTACTTTCATTATGAAGCAGAATTCCCTTTTTCTTACTTCTAGAAATTTCACCTAAAAAAGGAACTGATAAGCTTGTTGTTAGGTCTTCAACAGAAGTTACTTTGTTGTCCCAAGCATCCTTCACAAAAACCATAGAAAATGGCACTAATAATCCAAATAGTACACCAGTGAGGTAAAGTATTTTTTTGTTCGGACTTATTGGGAATTTTCCCGCTTGAGGATAGCTGACAATTCTTGTAGAGGATACTGGTGTGGCTAGTGATAATACCTCTTCTTCTCTTTTCTGCAACAAGAAAAGATATAAACCCTCTTTAGTACTCTTATCTCTGCTTATTTCTAATAATTTTTTTTCCATTCCAGGAACTCTAGCAATTCGAGCATCATAACGATTCGCATTGCTTAATAAGTTCTGACGGGCTATAGAGTACCCATTTTTAACGCTTCTTATATTTTGTAGAATTGATTCTCGTAAGTTGTTCAGTTTATCATTTAGATTCACTAAAACAGGATTGGAGGTAACAGCAGATTGTGATAATTGATTGCGTTCTAAAAGAGTAGTGTTATAGTTGTTTATTAGACTTGTCAAACTAGAATTATTTATAGAAAATGATCCTCCTATGGTAGATTCAGTAGTTCTACTCAATAATGATGTTTCAATATTGTCCAAAACCTTAATTTGGGTCTGATATTCTGCAACTTGTTTTTTGTATTCATTAGACTGCTGAATATAACTATCAGCATTTCTTGCTACATCGGTAACAACATTTTCAGATTTAAAATCTGCGACTGATGTTTCTACATCTTCAATTTCTCCTGATAATAGCTTTAAACGCTCATCGATCATCTTAATCGTGTTCTCAGCCAATTCATTTTCGTATTTAATAGTTTTGTCAATATATGTTTCTACTAAACCTAAAAGAATGTCTTCACCTTTTTTCTGATGTCCGGCGATAAAATTTATGTTTAAAAGACTTCCTGTTTCATTATCTGGATGTACACTTAAGTTTTGCAAGAAGTTTGTAATAAGATCTTTCTTTTTTCCAACCACAAAATATAGCGGCTCTAAGTTGTCAATATCGGTAACTTCGTTTTTTAAAACAATAGTGAAAGTACCATAAGGTAAGGTTATCAATTCACCAAAATCATGCTTGGAATACAACTTTTTATCATTGTAGTCTGTATTTAATTCAAAGGTTTCCGAATCTAGAAAATTAACTGAAATTTGAAGACCATAAGCTAGACTGTCAGAAGTTTCATCGACTAAAATACGAACTGGTACATCCTCTCCATATATCTCAATATCTCTTATTTTCCCTTCTTTATAATAAGTTATATTAAATGTGTTTTTTGTTATAACCTCTTCCATAACTCCGGTCGAGGTTAGAATACCTATTTCGTCTTCAAGGCTGTTTGCAGTTTTTACTAATCCAAACTTTCCAAAATTGTTGTTTTCAACAAACCCCTGTCTAGATTCTGTATTTTTAATCAGAATTTTACCTTGAATTTCATATTCGGTTTGTGACCAGTACCTTATGTACATAAAGACTGTTACTACTGCCAACATTATGCAGATTGTAAAAAAAGACCAATACCTACTATATTTTGAGAATAAACTTCTAATATTCCATTGTTCCATATATTACTTTATTTTTTGTTAGCTATATAATATTTAGGTAACCTATTATATAGCTTTTACAAGTTCTTAATTTTCAATAATGAATTTTAGGATTGATTTTTTTAATATCAATTTTTAAACATTTTAATCGTAGTTGTTTTACCATAGTCGTCCACCGTCATAATGGTATAAATTCCACTAGATAAATCATCGATGTAAATTTCTACATCATTAGTATTTTCAAAATCAATCTCCAATTTTTTTACTAACAATCCATTTGCGGAATAGATAAAAACCTTCTGACAAACCGTATTTATATCGTCTGAATGAAGCGTAAATAAATCATTTACCGGATTTGGGTATAATGAGAGTTGAGAATCCTGAATTATTTTTGCTTTTAAAGCAGTGCTTTTGCTTGTAGTACCATTGTTAGGGCATAGCTTTACAAAATCTAACAGGTTTGAAGAATCAATGTCTCCGTCAGATGCTTGTACAGGCGTAATTGTAAATTGAATTTCATTAACTCCGTTAGGTACTTGAAATTGTCCGGAATGTACTATCCATGATTGAGAAGAAGATACCGTTGCAATAACTGTTTGATTTCCGATTGGTCCTGCTGAAATACTAATGATATCAGTACCTTCTCGACCTTGATGCGAGAGCTCCCAGTCAAGTAATTGACCTGGTGTTACCGAAACTATTTGATTATGATGATTGGCATCCATTTCTACGAATACATCTCCATCTGGGGCTATACGACCTAAAAAACCACTTTGACCTAGTTCTAAACTGCCTCCTTGAGAGATTCCACCTTGTTGCAGTATTATACCACCTGTAGTAAACCATCCAGGAAAGTCGTTATCTGTGTGTGTGTCAATAAATTTAACCCCATTATTAACAGTTCCTAAATCTTCTATTAAATCATATGCATTATTGTATGATGGATTGCTGGTTTCTTCAAAACTTCCATTTATCAATAGACTAAATTCTCCCGATGCACATTGACATGCACATGAATCTGCATTAGATCTATAAATTTTAATAGACTCGGTATCATCATAATTTGAATATGATAATAAATCGACGGTATTGGTTATTAGTATAAAAGGTGTACCTCCAAAGTCTAATTCTGGATATAGTTCAACGGTGTAACCTTCTTCAATTTGAACAGAACCGATATCATCTGGAAGAATACCTGACAGCGACATATTAGCATAATTGCCTATGCCAAAAGACCATGAAGAACCCATATAATCTTGATTTCGAAATAATGTAGCTATAGTTGGCTCTACAGTTGTCGAGCTTTCAAATATTCTTACAGATGATGCTAAATCATTAAAGCCTGTAGAAACCAAATTAGGTCCATTTTCTTCAAGTGTAAATTTATCACCTCCAAAATCTTTTTCAGAATAAAGTTCAATGATATAACCATTCTCTAGTTGCACCGATGAAGCATCATTCTCATTAATACCCAGTAATTCTAAGTCGGGATAATCTCCTGCTTCCATTTGCCAAGAACTACCCCCATAGTTGATGTCTTGAAATAATGTTGCAATAGTTGGACCAGCAATTGCCATATGCTCGTATATTTTTACTGAAGATGTAAGATCGTCAAAACCTGAAGTAACCAAATTTGTATTACTTTCATTTAGTATAAATACATCACCTCCAAAATCCCTTTCAGAATAAAGTTCAATGATATAACCTTCCGCAACCTGTACAGATGAAGCATCATTATCGTTTATTCCGTAAAAGGCTAGGTCTGGGTAATCTCCTGCGCCAAGTTGCCAAGATGATCCATTATAACCTGTATTTTGAAATAAAGTTGCTATGGTTGGTCCCGTAGGTGTTGAACTTTTATATATTTTAATAGATGAGGTTTGGTCATTGAACTCTTCGGATACTAAGTCTGGTGAGTTTTCCTCTAAGACGAATATGTTACCTTCAAAATCTTTTTCAGAATATAATTCAATAATATAGCCTTCTAGAATCTGAACCGAAGATGCATCATTATCGTTAATTCCTTGCAGGGTTATGTCGCGATATTCTCCAGCTTCCATTTCCCATGCTGTTCCGCTGTAATTGATATTCTGAAATAAGGTTGCAACTTTTGGTCCAGTTGCTATCATGGATTGATACACTTTTACTGATGATGTTTGATCGTCAAAACTTGCGGTAACCAAATTTGAATTGTTTGCCTCCAATATGAATAAATCCCCTTCAAAATTCTTTTCGGAATACAATTCAATAGTGTAGCCTATTTCAATTTGAACTGATGAGGCATCATTATCGATAATGCCTAGTTGTGTAATATCTGGAAATTCTCCTACAGCAATTTTCCATGCTGAACCACCGTAATTTGTATTTTGAAAAAGTGTGGACACCGTTGGTCCTGAACTTGTAACACTTGGGTATATTCTAATGGATGATGTCTGGTCGTTAAATCCGGAAGAAATAAGGTTAGTTGCGTTTTCCTCTAAAACGAATACATCGCCTCCAAAGTCTTTCTCAGAATATAGCTCAATGGTATAACCTTCTGTGATTTGTATAGATGAAGCATCGTTATCATTAATTCCTTGAATAGTAATATCACGATATTCACCAGCTCTCATTTCCCATGAAGTTCCGGTATAGTTGATATTCTGGAACAAGGTTGCTATTACAGGATTAGTTGTTACTATTGATTCATATATTTTAACAGACGATGTACGATCGTCAAAACCAGCGGCGACTAGATTAGTATTGTTTGCCTCCATAATGAATACATCACCTTCAAAATTCTTTTCGGAATATAATTCAATTGTATAGCCTACTTCGATTTGTACCGATGAGGCATCGTTATCGTTAATTCCTTGCAATGAAATGTCTTCATAATTACCAGCAGAAAGTTGCCATGCAGAACCACCATAATTTGTATTTTGAAAAAGTGTTGCAACTATTGGTCCAGAAGGCACTACACTTTTATATATCTTAACAGATGATGCTTGGTCGTTAAAGCCTGTTGAAACCAAATTGGGTCCATTTTCCTCAAGAATAAATACATCACCGCCAAAATCTTTTTCAGAATACAGTTCAATAATATAGCCTTCAGTTATCTGTACCGATGATGCATCATTATCACTTATTCCTTGTAAAGTTAAGTCGGTATATTCCCCTGCCTCCATAGCCCATGAAGTACCTGTATAATTGACATTTTGGAAAAGTGTGGCAACAACATCTAATTCTGGCTCAAATACAATGATTTTAATTGATTCTGTGTCGTTATCAATGCCAAGTGATGTAAGGTTTTCAGAATCTGATGATAATATCACAGGAGTACCTCCAAAGTTTAATTCCGGGTATAATTCTACTGAAAAACCTTCTTCGATTTGCACCGAACTTATCGCATTCATTGTTAAGTCTTGAAGTGAAATATCAGCATATTCTCCTTCTTCTAGTTCCCAAGAATTGCCGCTATAATCGCTATCTTGATAAAATGTTGCCACTGTTGGTCCCGAAGGCACTACACTTTGATATATCTTAGCAGATGATGCTTGGTCGTTAAAGCCTGTTGAAACCAAGTTGGGTCCATTTTGCTTAAGAACGAATACATTTCCACCAAAATCTTTTTCTGAAAACAGCTCAATTACATAACCTTCTAATATCTGTACCGATGAGGCATCATTATCATTTATTCCCTGTAAGGTTAGGTCAGGATATTCACCCTCTTCTATACCCCATGAGATGCCGTTGTAGTCGACATCTTGGTAAAGTGTGGCAACGACTTCTAATTCTTGCTCGACCACACTAATTTTGACTGATTCTATATCATCGTCTATGCCAAGGGTAACAAGATCGTCAGAATCTGATGTTATTATTACGGGTATACCTCGATAATTTAAATCTGGATATAATTCTATAGAAAAACCTTCTTCTACCTTTACTGAACTTACCTCGTTCAACGTTATGCCTTCTGTCGAAATGTCTGGGTATTCTCCTTCTTGAAGAGGCCAAGAGTCGCCAACATAATTATTGTTTTGATAAAAGGTCGCTACCATAGGTGCTGAGGGTATTTCTGATGGATAGATTTTTATTGAAGATAACTTATCATTAAAATCGTAATGACCTAAAAAATTTGAATTTCCATTTAGGACTACCACTTCTCCTTCATAATCAATCTCTGAATACAATTCAACAATATAACCTTCATCTAACTGTAGTGAAGAGGCTTCATTATTTGGTATATTCTCATAGGTAATCACTGGATAATTTCCTTCGCTAAGTTCCCAGCTAGTTCCATTGTAATCCGCATGTTGAAAAAGGGTTAGGACCGGAACGGCAAGTTCTCCATTAATAGCGTTAATATTTATTTCAATATTGAACTGGTACGTTCTATTTAAATGCGGTACAATAGAGTTTCCTTGAGGAATATATCCCATTACCAAATGGGGGTTAGAATTGGCATTGGCTTCATAAGATTGCCAAATATCATCGGTAGAACCTGATGTTATGGCAGGTATTAAACTATTATCGGTAGTTGAGCCAGACCCATCAGGATAAGCATCCATAAAACCTGGAGCTATACTTTCGCCAGGTTGTAAAATAACCGCATCATTAGAATGGTCACTGAAATTGAAAGTGTTATTGCCAATACCATACTCAGAAGGGGTTCGTGTTTGACCAATTGATACAACTTTAAAATCGTTTTCACCAAGAACTTTAACTATAAAAGGTGTTACTGGGTTGCCCAATCTACTGGCATAAAAGTTAAAATTTTCAAGGCATATACTTACGGAAATATCTTCGTTATTGGTGTATGACCCTGTTCTGCTTACATTTATATGAGGGCTATGGGCATCTAGAAAGTTGCCATCAGTTAAATTATCACTACCTAACAAGGCAGTATTTTCTTCGTTACAGTTTCCATTCAAGCTATTAATCCATGCTTCTACTAATTGTATAGCCTCGGTGTCTACCCTACCTTTTGCCAATGGTGGCATCATTGTAGAAAGGTCTAAAGAATTCAATCTAAAATGCACGTTTGACTGCGTAACCTCTCCGGGTACAATGGCTTTATTGCTTCCTGTCAAATCTTCTATAATATCGCCTTGTATTAATGCTTGTTCTGATAATGGTGTGCTGAAACGCAAATCAAAACTCGCCCTAGTATTTCCCGGTAGATGACAATATGCGCAATTAGAGTCAAAATATGATCTTGCTCTAACTTCTAAAGATTGATTGTTATCATCAATACTAACTAGGGTGGGAACGTTTTCTAAATCTACTTCGGGAATAAAGCCTAATGCTGTCAAAGTTTCCAGTTGGTTAGATGTTCTACCAGTAGATGGATACAATATTTTTTTATTTAATTGCCTAGTATTAAAACCCAATACCCATCCGGCACTAGGGTTGTGACATTGAATACAAGTATTTGAAGCAGGATATTCATAGCCAAATGTGTCGCCGTCAATCGTAATATTTTCATTATCACCAAGCAAAAGTAAATCAGCTTCCAAACCGTTACTTCTCCATTTGTAAGTGCTACCAAACCACTCACCATCTTCACTATGAATCCACAAACGTGTTTCTAATTTGGTGCCGTTTGTATTATTGAATTGTTTAATGAATGTTGTGCCAATAGGAAAAGTCCAATGCCCTTCTTCATTATATCCAATTTGTTCAATAGTACTATTAACATTACCATCTTGTGGAATTGAAACCCAACGTTGTTTTTCTGTACCAGAAGACCAAAGAGGATTGTTAACCTCATAAGGTATTACACCTTCCGTAGGAGTTAAATTTTGTAAATCAGAAAAGATTCCTGTTTCTGATAAAAGTGAGGGTAGAGGCTCATTTTGATTATCTTGATTATTTATAATTTTAAAAATTTTACCACCACCCGGAACGCCATTAGAAAGTTTAAGGACCATTAATTCGTTAGCATGATTATACCCTAAGGATGATATTCCATTAAATACAGATCCACCAATATTACTGATAACATCTACTTCGCCGAAAGTATTACCACCTGTGTGTGTTAGCGCATATACAGATCCGTTTGCATTATCACCAAATATATATTTTCCATATAGACTGGGGATTGCAGTACCCCTGTATACATACCCACCAATAACTGCGCTTCCTACAGATCCATCATATGCATAAAGGGGTTCTCTTTCTGTACCATATAGCGGATTGGGCATATTTGTTGAGTTTCGGTATCCATCTACAAAACCTTCTTTAATATTCCATTGAAAATTTAGACCAGGTTGATCTATTATATTTACTTCTTCCCATTTTGAAGCTCCTACATCACCTAACCAGAAATTGCCAGTAGGTGGGTCATAGGTCATTCTAAAGGGTTGTCTAAGACCAATGGCGTAAAATTCTTCTAAAAACTCACCGGTTCCAGTGACCCAAGGGTTATCATTTGGTATATAATAACCTTGAGTATAAGATTGATCTAAATTTATAGGTGTATTACTATTATCAGGTTGCCTTTCTATGGGATGACTTATTGTTCCTCCTTGCATGTCCACATCTATTCGCCATACACCACTTCTAAAACGATCATTCAGTAATTGAGTATGTGGAGTGGCCTCAACGCTATGAGTACCTTCATCACCAACCGAAACATATAAAAACCCATCTCCGTCAAAGGCAAGTCCGCTACCATCGTGACCTTTTGTAGTATCATACTGATTAATCATAATTAGTTCGCTACTAGGGTCAAAAGTAGTTCCTGTCCAAGTAAACCTACTTAATCTATCATAATAAGGTTCAGTCCAATCTGAATCTTCATTTTCCGTTTTATGTACATAATAAACATAGATATAATCTTTACCTAAACTTTTTCCGAAATCGGGGTGAAAGATTACATTTTGAAATCCACCATGTTTTTGACCAGTATTGCCACTATAAGTATAGTACCAACAACGGTCCTGAATATCCATAACCAAAGTACGTTCAGTAGATTGGGCATTATCATTGTCTGGTATGGTGTAAAAACGACCGTCCATCTCAACTATCAATAATTTGTTCGTTTCTGGAAACGGTAAAATTGCTTGTGGTGATTCCCATTCGATATTAGTATGTATTTCTACTAGGTCAATATCTTCACTCGGTTTTGAATTAGGAAGATTACCGTTCATAAAAGGAGTAATAGCTTGAATGCTATCTAGACCGGGTTGAAAATAAATTACCGCCTTAAAACTTAAAAACGCTAAAGGTAAAAGCAATAATAACCATGATTTTTTCTGTGGGATAAATGATGTTCTCATAATTTTAGTGAGGTTATAATTAATGAAATACTAAAATGAAATTGGGAGAACTGATTTTTTATTGTTATAACTGTTTTTGGGGTACTTTTTTGTTTTGCCTTATTTACAATAATGGATAATATTAAAAATTTTATATTACTGTGGTCAATATTTAATATGCTTTTTCTTCACCTTTAATAGCATTATAGACCGTGTAATAAATAATGGATAGATCTAGTTTTAATGACCATTTTTCCATGTAAAAAATATCGTATCGAACTCTATTTATAATGTCTGATTGCTCTATTATTTCGCCTCTATAGCCTTTTATTTGAGCCAATCCTGTAATGCCAGGTTTAAGAAAGTGCCTTACTAAATATTTGTCTACCGAATTTTGATATTTTTCAGTATGTAAATGCATGTGTGGTCGTGGGCCAACTACGCTCATATGGCCTAAAAAAACATTTATGAACTGCGGTAGTTCGTCTATGCTTGTTCTTCTTAATATGCGCCCTAACTTAGTTACTCTCATATCGTTTTTACAGGCCATAAGAGTATCACAATCATTTGATCTTGTCATTGATCTATACTTATAGCATAAAAAAGTTTTTTTATTTAAGCCATGTCTGCTTTGTGTAAAGAATACGGGACCAGGAGAATCAAATTTTTGTAAAATATAAATTAGAGGTGATAGCCAAGAAAGAATAAAAACAATGACAAGACTAGAGAAAAATATATCGAAGCCACGCTTAACTAAATTCGCATACTCTAATTCTAAAGGTGAAGCTCTTAGGTCTAAAACAGGAACATTGCCGTATAGCTCTACTGACATCGCTCTTGTGAAAAACTCTTTATTGTCAGGTATAATTTTGATATGTTTAAAGGTATTATCGGTAATTCTTATTAGTTCTTTTATTTCGTTTTTAGTTAGTTGAGATGCAATACAGAATACTTCAGTAATATCATTTTCAAAAATATATTTGTAACACCTTTCTATGGACCCTAAGTATGTAGGGCTTTTTGAAATTTTATTGTCAAAAAAACCGACATACTCAAAGTTGTGGTCTTTATTGTCAAAAATTGCTCTTACTTTTTTTAGATTTTTATCCCAACCTACAACTACGACTTTGTTTGGCTTAGAGATTGAAGAATAATAGATTTTTTTTATCCAATAAAAAAATATTTTAAAAACTGATAATTGTAGGCAAATAAATCCATAAACACTAAAAAGATATACTATACTATAGGTTTTTGGTCCTAAAAAAGTAAATGAAGAAAAAAATACCAACCCGTATAATACAAAAACTCGTAAAAAATTAAACGTTTTAGATGTACTAGCTTTTCGTTTTGCCCTTGAATAAAATTTAATACTATGAGTTACAAATAACCATCCCAAATTATAGTAAATAACCCCGGTAATACCATATCTATATGTCTCAGCTGTAAAATAATACAAAGTAGCATTTATGGCAACTAGATGAATTAACAAAGAAAGAGGTATTCCAAAATAGGATTTTTTCATGTTATTAAATTATATATCAATGAACTAGTTAAACATGGTTAGTGAATACTATTTAAAAAAGTTTCAAAAAGTCAAATTGTATTTTTTGGATAGTAAAATCTAAGATTTAATAGGGATGTTTTTTTGAAATTAAATGGGTTTTATTATTTGATTAAATTGTTGAATCTGAATTAGATATAAAATTTTTATTCAAAGTAGTTATAGGTTGTATAACCACCATTTTTCAGATATTGATCCTTTTGCATTAATTTCAAATCACTATTAACCATATCTTTTACCAAATCTTTCAGTTCATATTCAGGAGTCCAACCTAGTTTAGTATTGGCTTTAGTTGCATCGCCTATAAGTAGTTCTACCTCGGTAGGTCTAAAATATTTTGGATCTACGTTTAGTACTTCTTTGCCAGTTTCTATTTTTAATTCTTTATTTGAGCATGATTTGACATATGCCTTTTCTTCGATACCTTGACCTTTAAATTCTAATGTGATACCCAGTTCATCAAAGGCCATGCGAACAAACTCTCTGACAGGTGTGGTTACTCCAGTGGCGATAACCCAATCTTCAGGTTCTTCTGCTTGTAAAATCATCCACATCATTCTTACGTAGTCTTTTGCGTGTCCCCAATCTCTTTGAGCATCTAGATTTCCTAAATAGAGTTTATTTTGTAAACCTAAAGCAATTCGAGCAGCAGCCCTGGTAATTTTTCTAGTTACGAATGTTTCTCCTCGAATAGGGGATTCATGATTAAACAATATACCATTACAGGCATACATGTTATATGCTTCACGGTAATTCACTGTAATCCAAAATGCGTACATTTTTGCCACTGCATAAGGACTTCTTGGGTAAAATGGTGTTGTTTCAGATTGTGGCACTTCTTGTACTTTTCCGTACAGTTCTGATGTTGAAGCCTGATAAATCCTGGTTTTTTTTTCAAGTCCTAATAAGCGAACTGCATCTAAAATCCGAAGTGTTCCTAAACCATCGGCATTACCTGTATATTCAGGAACTTCAAAAGATACTTGTACATGACTCATCGCCGCTAGATTGTATATTTCGTCGGGTTGAATTTCTTGAATTAAACGTATCAAGTTGGTACTATCAGTCATGTCTCCATAATGTAGAATGAAATTTCGATGTTCAACATGTGGATCTTGATATAAATGGTCTATACGATCTGTATTAAATAAAGATGCTCTTCTTTTTATACCATGTACTTGATACCCTTTTTTAAGTAAAAATTCACTTAAATAGGCTCCATCTTGTCCAGTAATTCCAGTAATTAATGCTATTTTCATTGGTAAGGATTTAGAAATATTCTTAAAAAGAAAGTTTGTTGGTTTTGGAAATTTAACACAGCGCTCCGCATCGTAAGTCACAAAAATGTAGATTCACGGTAATTATAATGTCAAATTCGAAGTGTATATATTACTTCTGAAAAAAATATCTGGGGGAAGTTTAAATGTCAATGATTTCAAACAACTAAAAGGGAGAATTAAATAACAAAACAAACATATGTTGCTAAGGGATACATTCCAAAATAAAATGTTAACAAATCTAAAAATTACGGAATATGTATTTTTGGCAAATCTTTTAAAGTATATCGACAAATATTAGCGGTAAAATCTATCAATAAAATATAGCTAACTATTTGATATTTAAATTGGTAGAATTTTGAAATAGATTAAAGGTAGAATTAATCGATTATCTGCACAGTTAATTTTACAAAATGAATTTTCATTCGTTTTTTTTTGCTTTTAGGTTACCAATATAATAGATAAGCCAGTGAAAATTATACAATATCCCTCAATTTCATATTAAGAACAACACCCATACCTTCTAAAATTAATCGTACTCGGGTTTTTCCTATTTCAATAATCTCTGCTTTCTGGTCTTTTAAAGCTCCATATTTTATTGAAATTTTATCGCCAGATTCTAGTTTGGTTAGACTATAATTTTCAACCGTATCGTTAGTTAACCACTTTTTTAAAGTTTGCATCTCAATATCACGCACAATAGCGGGGTTTCCCAACCAATATAAATATCGTACAACACCAGGAACTTCAAAAACCCTTTGTCTTTCTGATTCTGAGATATTTACAAAAACATAAGATTTAAACAAAGGAACTTCAATAGTCTTTTTTCTGTCACTCCATTGTTTTAACTCCTTTATCATAGGACAATAAATATCAATCTTGTGGTCCAATAATCTTTGGGAAACCTTCTTTTCGTTTTTGGGTTTTACATAAATGACATACCAGTTTGTGGACATATGATAAATTATAAGATTCTATAATAAGGTAATAATTTTTTTGCTTTTCAAGTATTTAATAGTGTTTTATAAAATTAATATCAAAAGTGCTAATGCTATTTTATCAACCTAGAAGGTTTTGGATATAGTAGTTTGATTTGTATTCGTAATTATTTCAAATAGTTTTCTGTAAGAAAAGGACTGCATAGTTTATACTATTATCATATTAAGTTCGTTTTGTATAAAACCTCAAATTCTTATCGTGTTATGATTTTAAATCTATTTAAGTCTAGTTCTAAACAGAAGAAAACGAAATCTCTTTATAAAAATTCAGTTACTCATGAATTAAATTCTTTATTAAATGATTTAACCATTGTTACTACAAAGAATCCCAAAGATGATAAAGCAGATAATTCTATTAAAGAAAAAGCTTCATCGCTTGTTTCTTCTTTAGAAAGACAAATAGAGGAGAATCAGATTCTATACGCGAAAATAATGCAAGAGCGCATGATGAGAACTAGAAGGAAATTAATGTAACAGATATTGTGTATAGCACTAATTAAAAATTCAATAAAGTAAAATATTTGCATATAAAAAAAGTTCTCAATTTCTTGAGGGCTTTTTTAGTTTTGGTTCTCGGCTGATCAGATACAGGCAGGAACTCGAACCCGCACCCCTCTCGACTGAGCCGAGACATGTATTCTAAGCTATTTTATAAGGTTCGTTTTTTGCTTGAAAAGCCAGAGTAGATATTGCCTATGTTGCCTTTTCAACATTTTCTCTTTTATAAGAGCTTCTTTTTTGGAATTTAATTTTTCTGCATAGACTAGTTTCCACGGTCCTTTGTTTTTGGTGTATGTTGTTTTGCCTTGATTATGTTGATCCAATCGCATTATATAATCTGTGGAATATCCTTTGTAATAGACATCATGCGAAGTAGAATAAATAATGTAAACGTAGTGGTGGGTCATAAAACAGTTTGTAAACGAAAAAAGCTCTCAATTTCTTGAGAGCTTTTAGCGGTCTGGACGGGACTCGAACCCGCGACCCCCTGCGTGACAGGCAGGTATTCTAACCAACTGAACTACCAGACCGTGGCGTTTAGCGAGTGCAAATATATGTAGTTATTTGTATTGCGCAAACATTTTTTTTACTTTTTTTTTCTGTCTAGAGAAATTTATTTCTTTCTACGAGAAAAGTATTGAGAACAGTAGAGAAATCTCGCTGTATATCAATGTCAACATATTTGATTTTATACTGGGCGCATTTCATTTTTATGTCAGATAAATACTCAGTAATACGTTCATTATAAGCTTCTTTGATATTGTCAGCATACAAATCTAAATGTTTGCCGGTTTCAACATCGACAAATCTCTTCGGTGTATTTTCGAAATTAAAGAATAATTCGCGCTGTTTATCCATCGGGTGAAAAAGTACAACATCATGCTTATTATATTTCAAATGACGGAGTGCTTCGAACAATTCTTCATCATTTTTTTCAGTTTGAAACATATCGGTAAATAGAAATATAAGGCTTCTACGTTTTATATTTTCAGCAATTTGATGCAAATAGGTATAAGTATTTGTCTCTTTTGGCGGATTCTTTGCCATGCTAACTGCACTTAATTGCGCCAATAGCATTTGAAAATGACGCTCGCTGCCTTTTTCTGGTGCGTAATAATTATAAGTATCAGAGTAAATACTTAAACCGACCGCATCACGCTGCCTTTTAAGCACGTTCATTAATGCAGCAATGGCTAAGACGCTAAATCCTATTTTGTTTAAAGAATCGATACTTAAATTATCTACCTGAGGATAATACATAGATGCAGAATTATCTAGTATCATATGACACCTTAAATTGGTCTCTTCTTCGTATCGCTTTGTGTATAGTTTGTCAGTTTTTGCAAAGAGCTTCCAATCTATATGTTTAGTGCTTTCGCCATTGTTATAGATTTTATGTTCGGCAAACTCTGCAGAGAACCCATGAAACGGACTGCGGTGTATTCCGCTAATAAAACCTTCTACTACTTGGTTGGCAAGCAGCTCTAGGTTAGAGAATAGCGATGATTTGTTTAATTCTGATTGTAGATTCACACTTCTAAAGATAATAAAGACATATGAACTAACTGTATTGGTCTAATTAAAATTGTGCCAAATAAAAAGAGCTGACATATGCCAGCTCTTTTTATCTTTTATATAAGTGTGTTGTGCTTACAAAGCTGCATCAATAGCATCTGTATAAACTTTCTTAGGTGATACACCTACTTGTCTGCTTACAATTTCACCGCCTTTAAATACTAATACTGTAGGTATATTACGTACCCCGTACTTGGCTGCGAATTCTTGATTTGCATCAACATCAACTTTACCAACAACAGCTTTGCCGTCATATTCAGTACTAACTTCGTCAATGATAGGACCTACCATACGACAAGGACCGCACCATGCTGCCCAAAAATCTACTACTACTGGTTTATCGCTTTTTAAAACTACCTCGTCAAAAGTAGCATCTGTTATTTCTAATGCCATCTTAATATCTTTTATTGATTATGCAAATTTAGTCAATTATTCTTCTGTTTCCTTACAGGCTAACAATTCGTTTTGCCTATAAAGGTATCAAGCTAATTTATCAATTTATATAGTTCTTTTCTTACATTGTAGCAATAAATAAAAGGTAAGATTAATTACCGTCTAATGCGAAAATTACTTTTTCACTTGTTATAAATGATGCATATTGCTTTAATTCAGTTTAAAGTGAACGTCTTGTTTTTCTAAAAGTTGTAATAACTCGGTCGAAATATTTACTTTTTGTTTCCTGCTATTTAAAGTTACCTTAATCTTTTCTTGCATTTCATAAACGATAAAGTTGACATTATGCTCTCCTTTATGATTGGTGAAGGTCTCTTTTAATGTGCGCACATTCTCTTCTTTTAGATTGGCAATGTTTAGTTTTATGGTAAGCTTTCTGGCGTATGTTTCCATGACTTCTTGTAATAGCATGAAGCTATTGAACTGTACTCTGGGGTCTCCTTTTTTACCGGTATCCTTATTCATCCATCCGTCACGAACAAATAGTTTTACGTAAGCAAAGGAATTGATCATTAAGAAATGTCTGAATTTTAGATACTCTTCTCCAAAAATCCGGAATTCATAGGAGTCCGTATAATCTTCCATGGTAAATGCTGCCCAGCCTTTTCCATTTTTAGAAACTCTGTGCTGCACATCTGTAATTACGGCGGCAAACGTAAGTTCTCTATTTACGTAAGATGGTAAATCGTGCACACAAGCTATGTTGGCATTGCAAAATGCCTTAACTTCTGTTTTAAAATCATCTAACGGGTGACCAGATATGTAAATACCTACTACTTCTTTCTCTCGACGTAATTTTTCCATCGTACCCCATTCTTCACATGGTGGTACCTCAGGTTCTGGTATTTGCACTTCGCTGGCATCACCAAATAGACTTACTTGACTAGAGTTCTCGCTTTCTTGAAACTTAGCACCATACTTTATGGTCTTCTCTAAAAAGGTGACTCCGTCTCCCTCATTATGAAAATATTGAGCTCTATGTGTATCACCGAAAGAGTCAAAACCACCGGCAACGGCTAAACTTTCAAATGCTTTTTTATTGGCGGCACGAAGATCTATTCGTTTCGCAAAATCAAAAACTGATTTGTATTCTCCTTCTTCTTTTCTATTTTCTACTATGGTTTCAACAGCACCACGACCAACACCTTTTACGGCGCCCATTCCAAAACGGACAGCACCAGCATCGTTCACTGCAAATTTATAGTACGATTCATTTACATCTGGACCCAATACTTCTAAGCCCATTCGCTTACATTCTTCCATGAAGAAGGTTACCTGTTTAATATCATTCATATTATTACTCAATACCGCGGCCATATATTCGGCAGGGTAGTGGGCTTTGCAATATGCGGTTTGGTACGCGATCCAAGCGTAGCAGGTGGAGTGAGATTTGTTAAAGGCGTAGGCTGCAAATGCTTCCCAATCTTTCCAAATTTTTTCTAATTTATCAACGGCATGTCCTTTTTCTGAAGCTTGTTCAATGAACTTTGGCTTCATCTTATCTAGTACATGCTTTTGTTTTTTACCCATCGCCTTACGCAAGACATCGGCTTCACCTTTTGTAAAGTCAGCCAACTTTTGCGATAACAGCATCACTTGCTCTTGGTATACCGTAATACCATAGGTTTCTGCTAAGTATTCTTCGTTAGCATCAAGGTCATATACAATTTCTTCGGTACCATGTTTACGGGCAATGAAACTTGGTATGTATTCCATTGGACCAGGACGATACAAAGCGTTCATGGCAATTAAATCTGCAAAAACGGTAGGTTTTAACGCCCTCATGTGTTTCTGCATACCAGGAGATTCATATTGGAACACCCCAACAGTTTCTCCTCTTTGAAAGAGCTCGTATGTTTTTATATCATCTAGTGGAAAATTCTCTGGGTCTAAAACAACACCATGTTTGGCTTTTACAATTTTAACGGTATCCTTAATTAAAGTCAGTGTTTTTAATCCCAAGAAATCCATCTTCAACAATCCTGCATCTTCCACAACGGAGTTGTCGAACTGAGTACAGTACATCTCAGAATCTTTAGCAAGTGCTACGGGTACGAACTTGGTAATATCATCTGGAGTAATAATTACCCCGCAGGCATGAATACCGGTGTTACGTACAGATCCCTCTAGAATATATGCTTGGTTTAAGGTTTCTGCTTCAAGACCATCGCCTTCAGAAATCGCTAAAAGTTCATTTATTTTTTCTAAATCTTCTGACCTGAATTTCGTTCTTAAGATTTTTTCATCTACCCCAATAATCTTTTTTAGCTTAGACATATCGGGTATCAACTTCGCCATTCGATCTGAATCTTGTAAAGGCAAATCTAAGGCGCGAGCCGTATCTCTAATGGCAGATTTGGCAGCCATGGTACCATAGGTGATAATCTGTGCTACTTGATTTGAACCATATTTATCGATTACATAATCCATAACACGACCACGCCCTTCATCATCAAAGTCAATATCAATATCGGGCATACTTACACGATCCGGATTTAAGAAACGCTCAAAAAGCAAATCGTACTTAATAGGATCTAAATTCGTAATCCATAAACAGTAGGCAACGGCAGATCCGGCAGCAGATCCACGACCGGGACCTACAGATACATCCATAGCCCTTGCGGCCCTTATGAAATCTTCTACAATTAAGAAGTAACCTGGGTAACCGGTTTTCTCAATTACTTTAAGCTCAAAGTCTAGTCGCTCATCAATTGCGGGAGTAATTTCGCCATATCTTTTCTTCGCGCCTTCATAGGTAATATGACGTAGAAATTTATTCTCGCCACGTTTGCCATTATCTAGTTTGTCTTCTTCAAATTGAAATTCCTCAGGAATATCAAAGGCGGGTAATAATACATCACGTGCTAATGTGAAAGTTTCTACCTTATCTACAATTTCTTGAATATTGATGATAGCTTCAGGAATATCCTTAAAAAGCTCTTTCATCTCATCAGATGATTTAAAGTAGTATTCTTGGTTGGGTAGACCGTAGCGATAGCCGCGACCACGACCTATTGGTGTAGCTTGTTTTTCACCATCCTTAACACATAGTAGAATATCATGCGCATGTGCATTTTCTTTCTCTGCGTAATAGGTATTGTTAGTGGCAACTAGTTTTACATTGTGTTTTTTTGCAAACTGAATTAACACTTGGTTTACACGATCTTCATCTTCTTGACCATGTCGCATGATTTCAATGTAAAGATCATCGCCAAAAGTCTCTTTCCACCAAATTAGAGCTTCTTCTGCCTGTTTTTCACCAACATTTAAAACCTTGCTGGGTACTTCTCCATACAAGTTTCCCGTCAATACCATGACATCTTCTTTGTATTGCTCTACAACTTTCTTGTCTATACGTGGTACATAATATTTACCCGAAACAAAGGCGATCGAAGACATTTTTGCCAAGTTCAAATAGCCCTTCTTGCTTTTGGCTAGCATCACTATTTGATACCCATTGTCTTTTTGTGATTTATTCGTGTGATCCTCGCAGACTTGAAATTCACAACCTATAATTGGTGTAATTTCCTGTTCTGGTTCCGGTAATTCAGTTAAAGGTTCTTGACCTTCTTCTAAAGTGCCGTTTTGTGTTGCTTCATATCGTTTTTGGTTTGCTTCATTTCTAGATACTACACCTTTATTATGGTTTAGTACTCCGTTTACGAAGTGAAAAGCACCCATCATATTCGCATGATCCGTCATCGCAACCGCAGGCATTTTAGCTTTTGCGGCAGCTGCAACTAAAGCAGGTACACTTATAGTTGATTGAAGGATAGAAAACTGTGTGTGATTATGTAAATGTGCAAAACTTGCATTTTCTAATGTTGCTAAGTTCTCTTGAATTTCTTCTTGAGAAACTCCGCCAGTATCTTTTGCCCAAAGTGCATCGGCTATTTTCTTCGATGCCTTTTTTAAGTTAATGTGTTTAAGACCAATAAGTTCAATCTCTTTCGGATTCGCCTCAGAGAAATTCTTGAAATAATCTGGCTGAACATCTAATTGTTCTTTTGTATACTCTTGCTTACGTATTAGCTCTAGAAAACAACGCGTGGTTGCTTCAACATCGGCAGTTGCGTTATGCGCTTCGCCAAATGGCTCGCCAAATAAATATTGATGCAGTTCTGTTAATGTTGGTAGTTTAAATTTACCACCTCTACCACCAGGAATTTGACAAAGTTTTGCAGTGTGCTCTGTACAGGTATCTAAAATGGGTAATTCTTGTAGTGGATTTTCAACACCCAAACGGTGAAATTCGGCACCCATAATATTTAAATCGAACCCCACATTCTGCCCAACAACAAATTTTGTTTTAGACATTGCAATATTGAATTTCTCTAACACCTCAGATAGAGATATACCTTTTTGTTCTGCTAACTCCGTAGAAATACCGTGAATTTGTTCTGCATCATAGGGAATGTTGAATCCGTCTGGGCGCACCAAATAGTCTTCATGCTCAATGCATTTTCCCATTTCGTCATGCAACTGCCAAGCTATTTGTATACAACGAGGCCAGTTGTCAGTGTCGGTAATAGGGGCATTCCATTTTTTAGGAAGACCAGTGGTTTCGGTGTCAAAGATGAGGTACATAACGAATTTTCTGTGTGTTAAAAAGTGGTCAGTTACTTGACCTAAAAAGTGCATATAAAATTACAAAAAAGCAGTTGTTCGAAAAAGTAGAATTACTAAGAGTTATTAACTAGACTTTGAAATCGAAATTTTAATTTTTTGGCTTAATAGTTGATGAATGAAGTTAAGCCTAAAAATCAGCCTTTTATGAACCAACGTATTATTTTATTTATTCTTTTGATTTTTTGTTTAGCTGAAGTAAAATCTCAGAATAATGATACTCAGGCTGGTCTATATAATATTTTGTCAGGCTCATTGATAGGTGGGGTTGGTGCAATGATAAATAAGAAGCCTAATGAAAAAACGGGTAAAGTTTTTTTGAAAGGATTAGGGCAGGGAGCACTTGGTGGTTATATGACTTTTGAGAGTAAAAGGTTAATTAGAGATTTTTCTGATACTGGAAACTACGCCTATGTTTGGCCATCTCGTTTGTTGAATTCATTAGGCAACTCGATAATATTAAACGCCTCATCAAATAGAAAATTTTGGGAGCGGTATTATTTAAATATTGGTTTTAGTCATTTTGAATATGATATAAAAAGAGAGAATTCCTTTCAGGTTAAATTATTGCCATTCTCTTTATTGAGCACTTTTTATGGATTTAGTCAAGGGGAAATAGATTTTCGGCGAAGTTTTTATACTGGAAATTTGTTTTTTGAATCTTATAAAAACACAGAAAATTATAATGGAAAAGCCATTCTTAACGTAGTTATTTTAAATAAAGGATTGCTGGATAATCGTAGTAATACTATAGGTCACGAGTTAATACACACTTTTCAATATGAAGGGTTTATAGGTTTTAATTCATATTTAGATAAAAAGATGAATAATATAAAGAGGGAAGGTGATTTTTGGACCAAATTCAATTTTATTCTTTATCCAGATTGGAACGCTCTGATTTTTTCAAGTGCTTATAATATTTCTGCGCCATTTGCTAATTCGTATGAAAATAGATTTTATGAAAAGGAAGCATACTATTATACAGGTTCTTTATTAAATGAATGAAATGAGAAATAAACTATTGTTATTTTTAAGTTGTATAATATTTTTAGGGTGTTATGAAGAAGATATTGAATTGCCATTACCAAATGATGAAGGTTTGATAATTGGAGAATGGGAATCTTTTTATCCAGTATTAGTTTTAGATGATGGGAGTGAGGTTGATTGGTACGATGAAGCGCCTTGTTTTGGATTGATATTATATTTTTTTGATGATAGTAGATTATGAGTTTGTTTTATTTAAAAGTGAGAATAAATTAGAAGTTCAAATTAAGCCAAGGCAAATTCAATTTAATGAAAATACTGATGGTAATTATACAATGAGAATAATTTATAATGGTCCTCCAGATAATGTCCCTGAAGATGTTGAATTTTACTATATAGATTTTTATAAGAGATGATTTTGTCATATAATAAATAACTTTATATGATGCTTGCCATTTCGGTATTTTGAATTATATTTGCACCCGCTTTCAGATTAGCTTTGCTTACTGATGGCGAACGAGTTAAAAAACTAGAATTAATAATCAAGGGTCGGGCACCCTACAAATTAATGTGATATGCCAGTAAAAATTAGATTACAAAGACACGGTAAAAAAGGAAAACCATTCTATTGGGTAGTTGCTGCAGATGCAAGAGCTAAAAGAGATGGTAAATTCTTAGAGAAATTAGGTATCTACAATCCTAATACAAACCCTGCAACAATTGAACTTAACATAGATAGTTCAGTACAATGGTTGCAAAACGGTGCACAACCTACAGATACAGCTAAAGCTATTCTTTCTTATAGAGGTGTTCTTTTAAAGCATCACTTATTAGGTGGTGTTCGTAAAGGTGCATTGACTGAAGAGCAAGCAGAAGAAAAATTCAATGCTTGGGTTGTTGAAAAAGAAGCTTCTATTGCTAACAAAGTTGGTGGTTTAGATAAAGTAAAAGCTGATGCTAGAGCAGCTGCTTTGAAATTAGAAAAAGAAGTAAACGATAAGCGTGCTGCTGATGCTGCCGCTGCTGCTTTACCAGAAGTTGCTGAAGGTGAAAACGCTGAAGCTGAAGTAGAAGCTGTTGAAGCTGCTGGCGAGCCAGAACAAGTTGTTGAAACTCCAGAAGCTCCGGCTGCTGAAGAAGATAAAGCATAATTTTTAAGAGACGATGCGCAAGGAAGATTGTTTCTACCTAGGTAATATCGTTTCAAAATATAGTTTCAAAGGGGAGGTGCTAGTAAAACTAGATACCGATGATCCCGAGATTTACGAAAACATGGAATCAGTATTCGTTTCTTTAGGAAACAATCTGGTTCCATTTTTTATTAAAAGATGCCGCCTTCATAAATCAAACTTACTTCGTATAGATTTTGAAGAAGTGAAATCAGAATCTGATGCAGATCGCATTATGAAATCTGGACTCTATTTACCTCTTACCATGTTGCCAAAACTTACGGGTAACAAGTTTTATTACCACGAAATTATCGGTTTCTCTATGATAGATTCTGTTCATGGTGATATTGGTATTGTACAAAGTGTAAACGATACTACAGCTCAAGCCTTGTTCGAAGTTGAGAAAGAAGATAAGCAACTGCTTATACCTGTTAGTGATGACATTATTACCAAAATAGACCGCGAGAACAAAAGTATTTTTGTGAAGACCCCAGAGGGACTTGTAGATTTATACCTTTCTTAAATTTTCTTAACTTTTTTTAAGCTACTCTTTAGTTGATAATTGTACTATAGCGTAAAAAATAATAAAGATCGATATCAATAGTAATTAATAGTAGAAATAGTATTAATTTTTCATCATGGATATTAGATTGATGAAGTTTTTACGAAAGCCTAAGTTTTTCGGAACAAATGAAATCAAACCATGGCATCATTTTTTGTTCTGGTCTGTTTATTTCATCTTTAATACTTTTCGATGGTCATTTATTCATAATGATTTTTTACTTTCTCTACAGACTAATTTAATCGGCTTTCCTATCCATATGTTTTTGGCGTATTTAAATGCATATTATTTAATGCCTGTGTTTATTTATACTCAAAAGTATGTTCAATATGTCATCTATATACTCTTGGCATTATTTATAATGTTATTGATTAAGTATAATCTAACTTATTATTTGGTAAGTACAGATGTGATGCCAGAAAGTTTAGATGTAATTGATAGCTTAACAGTGGGTTATGCTGTGCAGACAATGATAGGTGAGGTATATGTAATATCGTTTTTTACAGCCATTAAATTAACGATTGATTGGCTTAGAGAGAGTAGTAAACTTCATGATTTAGAAAAGCGACAATTAAAAACCGAACTCCGTTTTTTACGTTCTCAGATTTCTCCACATTTCTTTTTCAATACATTAAATAATATATATTCTTTAACGCTAGAAAAATCTGATCAGGCACCTGAGGTTATTTTAAAATTGTCTGAACTGATGCGGTATTTATTGTATGCAACAAAAAAGCAACGACAAGATTTAACAAGTGAGATCAATTGTATTAGAAATTATATAGATTTGGAGCGTATTCGATTCGATGATTCTTTGAAAATAGATATGAATATATCAGGTAATCTTGATGACTGTAGTATATCGCCCATGTTATTGATTCCGCTAATTGAAAATTGCTTTAAGCATGGGGCAAGTAAGAATATAGGGGAAATGAAGATTAAAATTGACGTAAAGGTAGAGGATGGTTTTATGGATTTTAAAGTTTCTAATTCCATACCTAATGTCAATAAAGAGTATGTTTATCCAATAAAAAGAGGTGGTATTGGTCTATCGAATGTGAAGAAGCGTTTAGAGCTAGGCTATGGTAAAAATGATTATGATTTAAAGATATTCGAAGAGAATAAAATGTTCAATGTTTTTTTAAAGCTTAAGGTGATATGATTTTGAAAGTGATAGTTGTAGATGATGAACCGTTGGCAGTAAATGTGCTTAAAAACTATATAGAAAGAGTTAAAGAGTTGCAATTAGAAGGCACCTTTTTAAATGCTTTAGATGCGTCCACTTTTTTAAGAGACAACCAAGTTGATATTATGTTCTTGGACATTAATATGCCTTTTCTTGACGGATTAGAATTCTTGAGTACGCTAGATAAAAAACCATTTGTTATCATGACTACGGCACATGAAGAGCATGCATTAAAGAGTTTTGAACTTGAGGCTATAGATTATTTAGTAAAACCAATTTCATTACCACGTTTTTTTAAGTCTGTAGATAGAGTTATAAAACTAAAAAAAGGTTCTGATAATGGTTCGTCAGATAAAGACGATAAACCATCTATTTTTGTGAAGGTCGATAAAAAGAAGCTTCAGAAAATTTACCTTGAAGAGATTATGGTAATAGAAAGCCTAAAAGATTATATCAGAATTATTACTCCAACCGCTAAATATATCATTCATAGAACGCTAAGTAGTTTTACCGATGAGTTACCAGGCGATAATTTTCTTAGAATTCATAGATCGTATACTATTGCTGTGGATAAGGTGAGTGTGGTTGAAGGTAATAGTGTTGAAATTGGCGGTATTAGATATACCATTGGTAGAAGCTACTTAACAGATGCCAAAAGTAGAATATTGAATGATTTAACCCATTAAGATCTTTCCTGTGAACGAGCCTTTTAAATTTAAACAATTCAGTGTTAATCAAGATCGCTGTGCCATGAAAATTGGTACTGACGGTGTTCTGCTAGGTGCATGGACAAATATTGAAAACAATCCAGAATCTATTCTTGATATTGGTGCTGGCACAGGTGTTATTTCGTTGATGCTGGCACAACGATGCTTTGCGGAAGTAATGGATGCCATAGAGATTGATGCAGATGCCTATGAGCAATGTGTGGAAAATTTTGAATTATCACCATGGGGCGATCGCTTATATTGCTACCATGCCGGTCTAGACGAGTTTGTAGATGAAATTGAAGACCAATATGAATTGATTATTTGTAACCCACCATTTTATTCTGAGACAGTAACTTCTGGAAATTTGCAACGTGATCAGGCGCGACAAAATGAGTTTCTTCCTTTCAACGAGCTTTTAGAGGGAGTTTCGAAATTGTTAACCGAAAACGGATTGTTCACTACAATTTTACCTTTTAAAGAAAAAGAGTCTTTTATACATATGGCAGCAGACTTAGGTTTGTTTCCAAAAGAATGTCTTCATGTAAAAGGCAACCCAACGGCAGAAATAAAGCGTGTACTTTTAGCGTTCTCTAGAGAAGAGCAAGAATGTAAGACTGCCGAGTTGGGCATTGAAACAGACAGGCATGTCTATACTGCTGAGTATGTGGACTTGACTAAAGAGTTTTATTTAAAAATGTAACTTTAGTCTTGCATATTGTTATATTTCTTTATTTATCTTTGATGAAAGCATTGTTATGAGACCAGATTTATTTGAAGCACCAGATTACTACAATTTAGATGATTTACTTTCTGAAGAGCATCTGTTAGTTCGTGATGCCGCACGCCAGTGGGTGAAGAGAGATGTATCTCCAATTATTGAAGAATATGCCCAAAAAGCAGAATTTCCAAAACAGATTATAAAAGGTCTTGCCGAGATAGGTGCTTTTGGTCCATATATTCCTGAGGAGTATGGTGGTGCCGGATTGGATCAAATCAGTTACGGACTCATCATGCAAGAAATTGAGAGAGGTGATAGTGGTGTTCGTTCTACGGCATCGGTACAATCGTCTTTAGTTATGTACCCTATATTCACCTATGGAACAGAAGAACAACGAAAAAAATACTTACCCAAATTAGCTTCTGGTGAATGGATGGGGTCTTTCGGATTAACCGAGCCTAACCATGGTTCTAACCCTAGCGGTATGGAAACCAAGTATAAAGATATGGGTGATCATTATCTTTTAAACGGAGCTAAACTTTGGATATCAAATTCACCTTTCTGTGATATTGCCGTTGTATGGGCAAAGAATGAAGAAGGTCGTATACACGGTTTAATTGTAGAGCGTGGTATGGAAGGTTTTACAACGCCAGAAACGCATAACAAGTGGTCTTTAAGAGCTTCTGCAACGGGAGAATTGATCTTTGATAATGTAAAAGTGCCTAAAGAAAATCTTTTGCCAAATAAATCTGGATTAGGTGCGCCATTAGGTTGTTTAGATTCAGCAAGATTCGGTATTGCTTGGGGTGCAATCGGTGCAGCTATGGATTGTTATGATACGGCATTAAGATATGCAAAAGAACGTGTGCAATTTGGTAAACCTATTGCCGCTACGCAATTACAGCAAAAGAAATTGGCAGAAATGATTACCGAAATTACTAAGGCGCAATTATTGGCGTTTAGATTGGGGCAATTAAAGAATCAAGGTAAAGCAACCTCTGCTCAGATCTCCATGGCGAAAAGGAACAATGTTGAAATGGCCATTAACATTGCTCGCGAAGCTAGACAAGTATTAGGTGGTATGGGTATTACTGGCGAATACAGTATTATGCGCCATATGATGAACTTAGAAAGTGTTATTACGTATGAGGGTACTCATGATATTCATTTGCTAATTACTGGTGCAGATATTACAGGAATGCCAGCTTTTCAATAAGGTAACATTTTGGTAGTATAGCCATAACATGTAACAAAAAAACGACAACTACCTTTGTCTTGCGCGTGTAAGATGTGTGCATGTTTTTTGGATAAAAGCTTAAGCCGATGGGAGCATCGGCTTTTTTATGCGCTTAACTCTTGTGAGATAAAAACTGAGAAAACCATTTTCCTGATTCTTTGATTGTTCTTTTAAGTGTTTTAAAATCGATATGTACCAACCCGAATCTGGGGAAGTAGCCTTCTGCCCATTCAAAGTTGTCAGTAAACGTCCACACGAAATACCCGTGAATATTTAAACCTTCTTGTTTTGCTTTTAGAACTTCACTCAAATAACGTTTTAGAAAATTTAATCGGTCTAAATCGGTTATAATTTCTCCGTCAATGGTGTCTTTAAATGCAGCGCCATTCTCTGTGATAATTATTTTTTTAATCTGAGAATACTCACCGAATTTCTTGATCATATTGTAAATACTAGGTGGGTACACCTCCCAATCCATCAAGGTGATTTCTACATTTCGTTTGCTGGCTTTTACAATTTTAGCTCTTATATATGGTACTAAAAGACTGTATTTTACCTTTTCACGAGTATAGTTTTGAATTCCGATAAAATCAAAATCGAACTTACAGTCTTCCATGTCGGTCGGCTGAATGTAGGGTTGCAATTTTTTTAGAATTGGAGCTTCAATTGTGGGGTAACCTAAGCCTAGAGCGGGTTCAATAAATAGACGATTGAGCAAAGCATCGACCATTATTGCAGTTTTTTTATCTCGCTTATTCTGTCTGTACGGGGTAATTTGTGAGCATGAAAATGTAGTGCCTATTTGTGCGCCAGGTACTAATTTTCTGAGTATTCTGCCACCTTCCGACTGACAAAGAACTGCGTGGTGTGCAGCGGGTAGAAAATTCTTTAATCCCTTTTTTCCGGGTGCATGTACGCCTAAAAAATATCCAGCTCCTGTGAATACCATGGGTTCATTTAAAACCATCCAATGTTTTACCCGGTCGCCAAAGGCATTGGCACAGACTTGCGTAAATTCTGAGAACCATGTTACAATCTGTCTATTTGTCCATCCTCCTTTATTTTCCAATATTTGTGGTAGATCCCAATGGTAGAGCGTAACCCAAGGTGTAATTTCGTTTTCTAGGCAAAAGTCTATTACCTTATTATAGAAATCTAATCCTGCCGCATTTATGGTTCCTATACCATAGGGTAAAATTCTGGTCCACGATAATGAGAATCGATAGTTGTCAATATTCATAGACTTCATCAAAAGAATATCTTCTTTATACTTATGATAAAAATCGCAAGAGACATTTGCATTGTCTTCATTATGAATCATTTTCGGGGTGTCGGTAAACTTGTCCCAAATGGATCGACCTTTGCCATCTGCATCATGACCACCTTCAATTTGATATGCTGCCGTTGATACGCCCCATGTAAAATCTTCACCAAAATCTGATGCGTTCAAAAAGGGTACTTTTTGTTCTTTCAATTGAATTGGGCTTTTTTAGCGAATTACTAGGGATTCTTCTAGCAGTTTTGAAACGATTTGATCTGTAGTATCTGGATAATCTACTGGTACAACAGTATCAGTATTCAACCAATCTTTCAGTTTGGCTAAGTGCTTTTTTTTAAGTGATTTAATTACAGGAACTCCCATTTCTGATAATGCTGCGGCATTGCATTGCTGTTCGTATTGTCCTTTCATGGGTATTACTAGTAATTTCTTTTGCATGAAAAGACTTTCTGCTGGGGTTTCAAAACCCGCTCCGCAAAATACACCTTTGCTAGAAGCCATGCTCTTTACAAAGGCTTCATTTGTAATGGGTTTTATATGAATGTTATTGCTGAAATATTCATAGTTATTGTGCTTTGAAAATACCTCCCATTTTGTGTTTTTCATCTTGCTTAAAAAGCGCAACAATTTTTCATCACTATATGACGGTAAATACACCGTATAATGTTCACCATTTGAAACTGCAGCAGAACGAACATCGTTTCTTATTATAGGTGTGTAGATATTTGCTTCGTAAGGTTTGAAATGAAGTCCGAATTGATGGCTTGTAGGGGCGTAATTATTCAAAATCCAATTGCCCATTCTGTCTTTCTTCTTAGGCTTTGGAGCTAAATTAGATAGTACTGCAGCTTGGTGACTAAAACTATAACAAGGTTTGTTTTTTAACTTACATGCCCATGCCGTTACGGGTTCAAAATCATTTATGATGAGGTCATATTCTTCTACAGGTATGCTTTTGATTTCTTTCTGTAACCGAAGGGAGTTTGCCCTGTAATAGGTCTTCCAAACATCTATGCCTCCTTTTTTTCCAAAGATGAAACTTAGCCCTTTTAATTGATATTTAATAGGGTAGGGCAGCTTAATATCTGCTTGTATACCGCTCACCAAAATGTCTAAAGAAATGTTGTGTTTTAAAAGAGCGGGTATAACGTCTCGTGCTCTGCTTAAATGTCCGTTGCCGGTACCTTGTATTGCGTATAATACTTTCATTTGGTCTGTTGGGTCATTCCACTAATTCTAAACTCTTCTAATAGACTTTCAAAAAGCTCTGCCTTTTCTAAGACAAAAGTTTCCTCTTTGCTATCTTCTTTGTGGTCAATTACAAGTTGGTCTTCTAGGTAAGAGTATAGCTTCCATTTTCCTTTATGGTATTCAAGGGCTGTTAAATTCTCGATCCAATCTCCCGAATTTAAATAGGTGACCTCACCTTTGTCCGTCTTTATTTTACGAATTTCTGGTTGGTGAATATGTCCGCATATCACATAGTCATAACCATTCTCTATAGCTATATCTGCAGCAATCTCTTCAAAGTCGTTAATAAACTTAACGGCAGATTTTACACTGTTCTTTATTTTTTTAGACATAGAGATCGGACCTCTACCCATTTTCTTGCTAACGAAGTTTATGCCTCTATTTAATAGAATTAAGGAGTCGTACCCTTTAGCGCCAAGTTTGGCAACCCATTTACTATGTTGCATGGTAACATCAAAGACATCACCATGAAAAATCCATGCTTTTTTATCTGCAAGCGGAATCACCATTTTATTAACGATGCTTAAAGACCCCATGTTATTACCAGAGAATTTACGCAACAGTTCATCGTGGTTACCGGTAATATAATGTACAGGTACGCCTTTGGCAACCCACTCTAGTAAAAGCTTAATTACCTTCATGTGAGATTTTGGAAAATAGCGTTTACTAAATTGCCAAATGTCAACAATATCACCATTAAGAATTACTTCTTTTGGCTTTATGGATTTCATGTATTTTAAAAGCTCTTTAGCGTGGCACCCGTATGTTCCTAAATGAACATCAGAAATGACTACAATGTCAACTGGTCTTTTTTTCATAAAATAAGTGGAGGTTTACCTGAAGATTTTGAAATATTAAAAAGGAGTAGATTGACCTCCAACTTGGCATTATATGCAAGAAGGACATTTGAGAAAACGGTCAATTCAATAGATTTCATGTACTGAAACATATGACCGTAAAGATTCGAATAATAAGAGGATAGATGAGTTACTACTAACTTATTTTTGAGTTACTAGATTGTTAAATAATTGAATTTCAATGTGAGATTGGTTAACTATTTCTTTACCAATCTCACTTTAACAGACTTGCTAATAGGTGTTTTGCTTCGGTCGGCAAAATGATTGTAGGGTACCAATACATTAGTTTCTGGAAAATAAGATGCCAAATTACCTGAAGGTATATTGTACGGTACTACTTTAAAGTTGTGAGCAGTTCTAATTTGGTCATCATAAGTACTGGTAATATCGACCACATCTAATTTTTTGAGTCCGACCGCTTTCATGTCATCAATATTCATGAAAATTACCCGTCTTGCATTATATACTCCTCTATAACGATCATCAAGACCATAAATAGTGGTATTGAATTGATCGTGAGAACGAATGGTCATTAACATGTACTCATCTTTAGCCAATTTGTGCTCGGGTAATTTATTGACCGAAAATTGTGCTTTTCCATTTGGTAGCATGCTAAAATCTAACTCACGTACATTGTTTGGTAAGTAGTAACCTGCACCTACAGAACGTTCTTCTGTTTTGCTGAATCCTTTGGCAACTTGATCTATCTGCGTTCTGATTAATTCATAATCATTACCAAGAGCCTTCCAATTCATAGAATGACCTTCACCGAAATATGCATGTCCCATATTCGCGATAATCTCTGGCTCGCTCATTATGGTGTCCGCGGCAGGTTTTAGAATCCCTTTAGAACGTTTTACACGTCCCATACTGTTTTCTACCGTAAAATGACGTGGTTTGCCATCTTTCATGTCTTTCTCTGATCTACCTATAGTAGGGAGAATTAGGGCTGTTTTGCCGGTAATTAAGTGTGTTCTGTTCAATTTGGTACTTACCTGTATTGTAAGGTCGCAATTTTGAATACCCTTGGCAGTATATTCAGTATCAGAAGCCGCCATTAAAAAGTTTCCTCCCAAACACATAAATACTTTAGCATTGCCTTCATACATAGCTTTTAGCGTACCTACAACATCTAAACCTTCGTGATCTGGCGGGGTAAAACCTAAATGTTCTTTAATACGTTTATTCATTGCCGTGTCAACAAAATGCTGAATTCCAACACTACGATCACCTTGTACATTACTATGACCACGTACTGGGCATGTGCCCGTATTTGGTTTGCCTATGGCCCCTTTTAATAATAGAAGATTTATATATTCTCTTATATTTTCTACTCCATTTTTATGCTGTGTAAGACCCATAGCCCAACATACAATAATTTTAGATTTGCTAGCTAATAACGCTACAGTTTCATTGATTTTTTCTTCGGATACGCCTGTTTTTGCTAATAGTTCTTCTGATGTATAATTCTTAAGGTCAGCAATTAATGACTCATAACCATCTGTATATTTTTCAATAAAGGCGTGGTCAAATACATCATTTGATTGTTCTTCTAAAGCAACTAATTTCTTTAGGATCAATTTCACCAAAGGGATGTCTTGATTGATGTTGACCGGTAAATGAATATCTGCCATGTCTTCGCCGCCGCCTATCCAACCGCCAAGATGTTGCGGATTTTTAAAATTCACTAATCCAGATTCCTCAAGCGGATTTATACTAATCACCTTGCCGCCATTTTTCTTGCATTTTTCTAGGGCAGATAACATTCTTGGGTGATTGGTGCCTGGGTTCTGACCGGCTATTAAAATGACCTCAGCTTCGTAAAGATCTTCTAAAGTTGTTGATCCTTTACCAATACCTAAAGTTTCACCTAAAGCAACACCGCTACTTTCATGGCACATGTTAGAGCAGTCTGGTAAGTTATTGGTGCCTAAAGCACGGGCAAACATACCATATATGAAAGCGGCTTCGTTACTTGATCTTCCTGAGGTGTAAAAAATAGCCTCGTTTGGGTTATTTAGTTTTTTTAATTCTGATGCGATTAAATCAAAAGCAGCTTGCCAAGAGATAGGTTCGTAGTAAACACTACCAGGTTTTAAAATCAATGGTTCTACTAAACGCCCAAATTTGTTTAGTTCATAGTCAGTTAATTGAGACAATTCTTCAACCGAGTTCTTTTGAAAGAAACTTGCGCCAATTTTTTCAGTAGTAGCTTCATCGCCTAAGGCTTTAGCCCCATTTTCGCAATATTCAGCTACAGGAGATGGATGTTCTGGGTCTGGCCATGCGCAACTTGGGCAATCGAAACCGTCTTTCTGATTCATGCTCAGTAAAGTACGCATGGATCGTAAAACGCCCATTTCTTTAAAAGTATGTTTTAAAGCTTCACGAACACCGAGATAGCCTGCGGCATGTGTAATGGGGTCTTTTAATTCAATATCAAAAAAATCTTCTGACCCTCTAAATGAGACGTTGCGTTCGGTTTTTGCATCCATACACTAAACTTAGTAAATGTATAAGAAACCACAGCAATCAAATGCATTAAAACTACCTTAAAAATGATAAGATTTACTAGATTTTAACTCAACTTAGGGTTTGGGTAGTTATCAGATTGATCTTCTATTGTGTTATCTAAACAAGTAAAATCTTTTTCTAAAAGTAAGTAGAGTTCGTTGCCAGATGTTGTTTTTATAGTATGGTCATAGGTGATAATATCATTTTCAAACCAAACCTTACCGGTAGTTTCTGGCATTTCTAAAGTAACCCGATTGTTTTCAAAGCTAATTCGTAATTGATTGGCATCACGCGTAAGAATAACTCCGTAACTGAATACCTGACTTCCAAAATTAGTGCTGTCGTAAATCTCGCCATTTGTAGAGAGCGATTTAACTTCTGATTGGGTTAGTCGAAACCTAACAGAATCACCTTTTATTCTAATTTTCATAGCTATAAATTGAGTTCACAACAAAAATAGACCATCTGACAACAAAAAATAAGCAGTTGACATCAATTTGTTTCTAATATTTAACCTTACCTGTACATTTACAATGTAATAAAAAACGAATTAAAATTTTTTCATTTTCATATAGTGTTCTCGTAAAAGAGTCCGGTCTGTTAAGATCGGACTCTTTTTAGTTTAGGTCATTTTTGAGCATAAAAAAACCCATTAAATGTATATCTAATGGGTCTTATTTTATAATAATGAATTTCTTATTTCCAAATAGGAGCAGGGTATTTACCTGAATCAGATTTTTCTTTTAAGCTACTCATTGCTTTTTCTTTATCACTTGCATACGTAACACCAAACCAGTCTCCGCCAGAAGGTATACATTTTACTTCAATCTCTTTTGCTTGAAGCATTTCTTGTATCATTAAAGGAATGTACAATTCGCTGTTAGCAATACGGTCATCGTCTTTCAAGAAAGTTCTGAATTCAGATTCTATTTTATCAAAGATAGAAGGTCTACATACCCAAAAATTCATACTAGCTTGTTCATCACCAGTAAACTCTAGGTTAGTATCCTCATCAAGAATATTATTCTCTTTTTGAACCAATTTTAAACGCTCTTGAACAGAAACTAAATTATCTCCGTTTACTTCACAAACGCCTCTAGAAACTGAACCGTGTTCAGATAAAGTATCTTTTAAAGTGTATCCTAAAAGTGCATATGCTTCATCATTAGATTTCATGAAATCAGCAGCTTTTTTGTAAGCAGATTGTCCGTAAAAATCATCGGCATTGATAACTACAAATGGTCCGTCGATTACTTTTCTTGCGGTCCAAACTGCATGTGCCGTACCCCATGGTTTCTTACGCTCACCAGTGAAGGTAACTCCATCAGGTAAATCTGTAAGTTCTTGGGCAAGAACATTTAATTTTATAGTACTTGGTATTCTTTTAGAAAGATGCTCTTCTAAAAAAGAAACGTTCTCTTTTTTGGTAATAACTACAATTTGCTCAAAATTATTCTGGATGGCGTCATAAATGGCAAACTCCATTAAAAACTCACCATTAGGACCTAAATCATCAAATTGTTTTAGCTTTCCATATCTACTACCGCTACCGGCAGCCATTAAAAGTAATGTCATAATTTTCTGTATTTACAGCGCAAAAGTAGCGAATGTGATTAAAATTCGTACAAATTATCGGGTGTAACCTCATTATAATTGATGATAAGTTAATATGGGTCGGTAACTTTTTATAAATTCAGAGTTCATAAAATTTACATCGTATGGCATCAAGAAGAAATTTTATTAAGAATACATCAATAGCTGGTATGGGACTATTTGCAGTACCTGGTTTTGCTCATAATAGTTTTAGTGCTGCAGATAAATTAAATGTCGGTTTAATAGGTGTAGGCTTAAGAGGAACTAATCATTTACAGAATCTGTTGCTTAGAAAAGATGTAAATGTTACCGCTATTTGTGATGTTGATGCCGATAGAATAACTATTGCTAAAAAGTACATTTCTGATGCTAAGGGTAAAACCCCAAAAGTTTTTGGAGCGAATGAGTTAGATTATAAGAATCTTTTAGCATTAGCAGATGTTGATGCCGTTATTATTGCCACTCCTTGGTTATGGCATACACGTATGACGGTAGACGCTATGGAAGCCGGTAAATATGCAGGGGTAGAAGTATCTGCTTCTAATACTTTAGAAGAATGTTGGGATTTGGTGAATACCCATGAGCGTACAGGGACACATATGATGATTTTAGAAAACGTGAATTATCGTAGAGATGTTTTGGCGGTTTTGAATATGGTAAAGCAAAATGTATTTGGCGAAATGGTGCATTATAGATGTGGCTATCAGCATGATTTACGACATGTAAAATTCAATGATGGTAAAACGGCTTATGGAAAAGGGGTGGAATTTGGTAAGAAAGGAATATCGGAGTCTAAATGGCGTACCGAGCATTCGGTTAAACGTAATGCAGATGTATACCCAACCCATGGATTGGGACCTATTGCAGTGATGGCAGATGTTAACCGTGGTAATCGTTTTATGTCAATGACATCACATGCATCAAAAGGTATTGGCTTACATAATTATATTGTGAAGGAAGGCGGGGAACAGCACCCTAATGCAAAAGTGAAATTTAAGCAGGGCGATGTTATTACCTCTACTATTGATACTGCTAACGGAGAAACTATTATTATTACCCATGATTGTAATTTGCCAAGACCTTATTCCTTAGGATTTCGTGCGCAAGGTGCTAACGGACTCTGGGAGGTAGACGGTAGTCGAATTTATGTGGAAGGAAAATCTGAGCCACATCAATGGGATGAAGCTCAGCCTTGGTTAGATACCTATGATCACCCACTATGGAAAAAATATGGTGAATATGCCTTAAATGCCGGTCATGGCGGAATGGACTTTTTTGTGCTGAATTCTTTCGTAGAATCTGCAAAGCAAAACATTGCTCCGCCATTAGATGCTTATGATGCTGCGGCTTGGAGTGCGGTTACACCTCTTTCAGAGTTTTCAATTGCCAATAACGGTGAGCCCCAAGATTTCCCTGATTTTACTCGAGGCCTTTGGATGAAAAGAACACCTTATCAATGGATGAAAGAAACCTATTAATTATTACGCCTAACTAGCTTTTGCTTCATTTAAGTTTTTTTTGTCTTCGCGGTTGAAAGTGTTATTTGCAATAGTCATTTGAGCATCGTCATCAATTACTTTTCGACTACTATTTGAACTAAGAGATTTTAGAAGGTCTGGAGCAAAAGTAATAGCTAGAATGACTACGCCAAGACCAATTAAAGTCAGTGGATTGATAAAGTAATCGCTAAACGAGAAAATACCAATAATCAACAATGTAGAAAAGGGTAGCGAACATGCTAGTATGTTCAAACCAAAGTTTACATCAAAAGTTGGATTTGGGTGCTCGTCTTTATCTTCCATAGATTGTATGGCGCTCATATGAGCAAATGGCCAAAAACTACAGGCACTTTGTGGAAATACGACCAATAGTAAAATCATTGCAGGTGTTAAAGCTGGTAGAATGAAAGCAAAAACGCCACTAATTAAAAATGCTATACCACTTCTACGTAATAACATGGATAATATTAGTTTAAATTCTCCCGAATTTATTCTAACGGCCATGCCTATAAATAACAGAACTAATGGGGTCATCAAGCCTTTTATACTCAACGCAGTGTTTTGAAAAAAGGTAGGAAGAGAAGAAAGGTTCAATCCAAAACTTAGCATTACTAAACCTACTACTATAACTATATTTATAGGTTCGTTGATTAATGAAATAAAGAGTCCTTTTAATTTAGCTGAAGATGACTCTTGTTTTTCTATGACCGCGTTTTTTCTATACCAATGCATGGCTAACATGTATAATAATATTAACACAAATATTTTATTTCCAATATCTGCAAGTGCAGCTAGTGCTAAGGTGTCGTCACCTAAGTAAGCTACAATAAATGGAAAACATGAAAGACCAGGTGCAGTAGATGGTAATAACATCATCAAGGTCCGTTTTTTACTATTCTCTTCGTTAGGTAAAGATGCTGCTAAAAAATATTTACTAGCAAGCAACATTAATAGGTTGAAGGTCAGGGCCATTAAAGGGTAGGCCAGTAAGGTACCATTAAGCTCTATTTTGAGAAGGGCCACAAAGATTGTAGCGGGTAGAGCGACACTTAATATTAAGACTTTAACTCCTTTCAAATCTTGCTTGGCTACCTTCTTTTGTAGAAGTACACCAAGACCTATAATAAGTATTAATTCGAGGGTTTTTTGTAGTGCAAAATTCATTTTTCGAGTGTTTTGGTTTGAGTAGATAGATGAATTATGAATAGTCCGAAGGAGTTGAATTCAGGATTTTTGTGTCAAGGCAATTATCCAATCTTCCAACTCCTGGACTAATTCAAACTTAAACTAGCACTTTTTCAAGGGCAGCTGTAAACAACTTCATTTCATCCATAGTACCCATGCTCACACGGCACCAGTTTTTTCCGTAGATTTCAAAAGCTCTTACACCAACACCTTCGGCGGTCATTTTTTCTAAGAAAGGTTTACCGTCCATTTCTATTGGGAATATGATAAAACTTGTAGATGAAGGCACATACTCGAAGCCTAATTTATCAAGATTTTCATACACATATTCTCTACATTCTTTATTCAGTTTTCTAGATTTATTTTTAAAAGCAACATCTTCCATACTTGCCATAGCAGCATAAACAGACGGTAATGAAATACCCATACCGCCACGTGTTATTTTCTGAATAATATCCAATGTTTCTGGTTGTGCAACTACATAACCTACACGTAAACCTGCCATACCTTGAATTTTGGAAAAAGTACGAGCTATGATTACATTTTTACCTTCATTAATTAAGGATACCATACTTTTTTCTGCAGCATCATCTAAGAAACCTAAGTAAGCTTCGTCAATAAAAATCGGAGTTTTTTCAGATACGCGAGAACAGAAATCTATCAGTTCTGCATGGTCTGTCATACTACCCGTTGGGTTATTTGGGTTACAGATGTATACCAATTTTGTATCATTATCTACGGCAGCTTCCATTGCCGCTAAATCGTGAGACCAATCTTTTTTAAGCGGAATTGGTTTCCATGTTGCACCTGTAGCTTCCGCTACTTTAATAAGTGACATGTAAGCAGGATCTGCAGAAACAATATTTCCTCCGTTTTGGAAGAATACCATCGCCGTTTTTTCCAATAAATCAGATGATCCCGGACCCATCATAATATTCTCTTGCTTGACACCTTCTTCTGCAGCAAGTTTATCCATTAACTGATATAGCTCTTTCCAAGCATATCGGTTTCCTTTTGGTGCATATTCCTGCATTGCAGAAACAGCCATTGGTGATGGACCATAAGGATTTTCGTTTGCATTCAATTTTGCTGCAAGCGCTAAAGGTTCTGTTGGTGCATATGGTAAATACTCTTTGAAAAACGGAGTGTACGGTATGTTTCCTTTTGCATCTAATGCAATAGGTTGTGATGGGAAAGCCCCATAGGTCAAATAAGGTGCTGCCATTACACCTGCTGCTGTGAGAACGCCTTTTTTAAGCCAATCTCTTCTGTTTACATTTGTTTTCATACTGTGCTATATTTAAGTTAAAAAATTTCTAGTTTGAATCTACCGGCGTAGCATTGGCACCTATATTTCCTTCGGCAACAACAGTGTCATCGTCTGTGCTCAATGCAATGCTTACATGTGCGTCTAGTGTTTCTAAACTATCGTAGAACGATGTGTCCGTAATGAGAAAGAACTTGTTTTCAGTAAGTTCTCCAGTAGTTCCGTCTACATCATCTAACGTTGTTAAAACCGAAGTACCAACGCCAACTGCTCCATCAATAATCACTGCTGGGTGAAAGGTGTCCTCTATGGTATTGTACATTGATATCTGTACCAATGTTTGCTCTAAATCGGTCTTCCAGAATACGATTCTTCCAAAAACATTGGATCCCATTGGGTCTGTAGAATCTATGGTATAGGCTGTAAAAGTATCTAAGGTGCCACCACCTTCGGCTGCCTCTTGAGCTGAATCTAGCCGCTCTAAATCGCACGACCCGAATGTTATTAAGATTACAGTTAATACACTTAACTTTTTTATATATGTCTTTATCATTTTCTTAATTTTTAATATTAAACATCAATTAGAAGCTTAGTGTAGCCCTTACTGAATAAAAAGCCCCTAGAGATCCTTGTTGTGCATTACCATATAGGTAAAAACCTCTTTCTTCTGATCGATATAAATCGGGATAATTATTGAAAATATTTTGTCCGGTTAGGGTAAAGGCCAAGTTCTCAGAAGCCTTATATGTAATCCCTAAATCAGAGGTAACCTGAGCCGAAAATGTTTGATCAGAATAACCTTGTTCTCCAACATTTGGAAAGTTAGCATCGGTCAAGGTGCCAATACCATCATCTATTCTGGCGATTTCCCCAAAATAGTTACCTCTTAGCATTCCAGACCATTTTCCTATGCTATATGTTGCGGAAGCAATGAATTGTGTATTTGGAACACCTTGCTCATAGGCACCTATTACGGCGCGGTCAATATAAAGGTCTTCAAGTTCTTGATCGGTCAAAACCGTATTCAAGTCAGGAACGTTTGCACCTTCAAAAGTTCTGTCTGATAGTAATCCGGATACGTTTAGATTCAACATTCCTTCACCAACTCTTTCACTATAGTTAGCTACTATTTCTATACCTTTTGTGCTGATATCACCACCGTTAATTCTAAAACTTGCCAAACCAGCACCTATAAGTGGTTCTAAAGCTGGGGCGTCATCTGCGCTAAAGTTACCAGTACTGAACAAGCGGTCTTTAATATCGATTTGAAATGCATCAATACTAAGGTCTAATTTATTAAAAAGTTTTGCGGTAATTCCTAAACCAATGTTGGTAGATCTTTCTTCCTGTAACTGTTGAATACCAATAGTTTTTGCGACTTGACTGCTATTTGGATACAGTGTTCCGTCAAACGGTTCTAGATCAACGAAAAAGGTAAACGTATGTGAGTAATTCAATTCTTGTAATGATGGTGCTCTAAAGCCATTACTGATCGATCCTCTAACTGATAAATTATCTGTAATAGAATAACGAGTAGCAAATTTTCCGGTAAAAACTCCGCCAAAATCCGAGTATTGTTCTGTACGTAACGCACCACTTACAAACCATTTGTCTGTAACATCTAATTCAAGGTCTAGATAAAGTCCAGTAACAGAGCGAAACTCATTTGCCTCGTTCTCAGGGGCAAAACCTCTAAAACATTGACAATTTGGACTGTATTGTAGTACAGGGTAGGAGCTTACACCGGCATAAGGTAGTACAAGAGCATCTCCATTAGCATCAACAATTGGACTCCCGTCCAAACCTTCTAAAGGAAAACCATCTGGTCCAATAAGTTGTTGATTGTCTTCTGTTGCGGTAATAACACCTGCATCACCTGCGGCGTAACTTTCTTCTTGTCCTCTTTCTATAATATAGTTCTCAATTCTAAATTCTCCTCCAATAGCTATGTTAAGGCCAGATAAGAAATCTGGATAGTATCTAGAAAGGTCAAAATTGGTTGTGTTCTGTGTAAATTTGTGCGTACCTAAATCTATTTCTGTTGGTGAAGCGGATTGTAAACTGGCGTTAAACGTATTAAATTGTCCAAGTCTTTGGGTATTAGTGCCAAAGGTGTTGCTAAAATCAAAATCCCATTCACCAACTTTTCCTTTAATACCACCTGTAAAAGCCAAATTGGTTTGATCATTGGTCATTTGTGGTCTAAAACCGTTAGGATATAGGTCATAATTGAAACGATCGGTTTGTGCTGATCTTCTAAAAAAACATCCAAATAGTTGACCGGATTTATACCCAAAATCACCAAAGGAATAAAAGCTGCTTTCAGATGTTTCAGAAAGCGGTATTTCTAGATCATAAGAAACTACACCCAATATACTTGGTGATAAACCTGCAAAGGTGGATATGTCTCTCGCGGTAAGGCCACGAGCGGCAAGTAGACCCGCATCTGTCTGTAATTCTGCGGCAAGTGCAGCATCTCCGGCTGTTTGTGCGGCCAATAATTCAGGATTGGTTATTATAGGGTTACCCTGTGCATCTGTTCGTTCGTTATTTAAATAAGAGTCACCATAAGGTGTAGCGCCGCTAATGTTTGGGCGTATAGCTGCTTCATTTTGACGATAGGTTCCAGCAACGTTAAGATATCCTCCGTTTTCGAAAGAGGTTCCATAATTGATTCCAAGTTGATGTGTTATACCGTCTACTCCGTCCGTATCGTTAAGCAAATCTTGGTCAGATTCACTGATATTGGAATCACTGATATCTGGATTGGAATTGGTATAAAAACCGGCAGTGTAGTTTGCTGTAAATTTGTCTGTACCTTTTCTAGTAACTATATTGATTACCCCTGCAATAGCGTCAGAACCATATTGTGCTGAGGCACCGTCCCTTAAAACTTCCACGCGGTCTATAGCATCCAAGGAAATGAAATCCATATCAACTGAATTTGCAGACCCACCTGTTGCGGAACTAATTAATTGTGCTCCACTATGGCGTCTTTTGCCATTCACTAGAACCAATAATTGATTGGGACCCAAACCTCTTAAAGAAGGCGGTGTAACCGAAGCACTAAGGTCACCCCCTTGCGATCTAACAGCCGTAAATGATGGTGCGGAAGCAACAAGTAATTGACCAACATCCAATTGTGGCATGTTAATGGCCTGTTTACTTACGCTTATAACATCTACAGGACTTGCCGTCTGTAATTTTGTTCTTGCTTGTCCTCTTGAACCTACTACTATGGTCTCTGTCAATTGTTGAGCAGATTCTACCAGTGTAGCGTTTACTGTTGTTTTACTATTAACTGGAATTTCTAATTTGGCATATCCTATAAAGGAGTACACTAAAATGGCGTCACTATCTGCAGTAATGGAATAAAGACCGTCAAAATCTGTAATGACACCTTTTGTGGTTCCTTTGACCAAAACGTTAACACCGGGCAATGGGCCTTGAGCATCTGATACTTTACCGTTAATTGTAATTTCCTGTGCTTGTGCTACGAATAGTGAACATAGTAACAAGAAGGATAATGTTAGAATTTTCTTCATAATCATGTGAGTTTAGTTGTTGCTCAATAGTATGCCTACCTAAAAAGCCCTTCTGTGGTTAGCAGAAATACTAATGGGGGAATACCTTATGCGTAAAAGAAAAGTTCCGGATACTTTACAAGTCAAAAAATCATGTTATTAGGTGATTAAATGACATCTACAATATTATAAATTGTTATAGAAATATAAAAATGACAGTATGTAGTAAGTATTTGTTTTATAGTGTGTTATAATGTGATAATTAGAAAAATAATTAGTATTAATTAAAAAAACTATCAATTATGCAGTTTTGTAAATCAGAATTATAATAAATGTGCTTTAGTGATAATATTGCCCAAAAAGGTGCTTTTTATACAATTATCAATTTGAATAGAGGAAAATAAATAATACCTCATTTATTGGTTCTTTTATTGCCGTATTAATACTAAAAATTACATAACTATAAATTAAATTTGTTAAAAAGGGTTAAAAGCGTATAATAGTTCAATGAAAATTCAGATTTATTGATAATAGTTATTTAAACGATTAGGACAGATGAGGAATAAATTAGACCAAGTAGATTTTAGCATTTTAAACATTTTGGCTGAAAATGCACAGACACCATATACAGATGTTGCCAAGAAATTAATTGTATCTCCAGGTACGGTACATATGCGAATGCGAAAGATGCGAGAAATGGGTTTAATTACAGGAGCGACCTTAAGTTTAGATTATGCTAAAATGGGTTGGAAAATGACCATATTCTTAGGAATCTTTTTGAGTGAAATAAGTCTGTTCAAAAAAGTGATGAAGCGGTTAAATGAAATTGAAGAGGTGGTTAAAATACACCACGTTACCGGTAAGTATGACATCTTTATAAAAATGCATGCTAGAGATAGCTTTCACTACAAGCAAGTGTATCAAGATGAAATTCTGAGTATTTCAGGTATACGTGGTATAGAATCTTTTATATCAATTGAAGAGAATTTAGAACGTCATATTCAATTCGTAGAAGTAGAAGAAGATTAATTATAGTAATTTCATTTCGGTCGGATTCCAGCTTACGGGTTGTTTTCTTAAATAACTCTCATTTGCCAAAAGTGCAGCACCTGCTGCTCTTAACCCAAATTTAGGATCTTGAATTACCTTTCCGTTAGTTCTAATACTTGTAAAGAAATTAAAAAAATGATCATAATGAGCTCCTTTATAATCTCTGGGTGCTTGCCAAGTAGTTGTACCTGTAGCTAAGCTACTTGCTCTAGTATCTAATTTTTTAGCAGCATATTCATCTCTTATTTTAGCTTGCATATCTTCTGTAAATGATATCATTGAATATCCGCTAGGCTCCATACCCAATTTAGAGCGATTTACGGTAACTGAATTCTGACCTATTTCCATTTCGCCTTCGGTACCAATTAATTTGAATCCGCCACCACCGCCACTGCCTGCGATGAAATTAATGCGAAATGCAGCATTAAAAGGAGCATGGGTTTCCGTTTTTGGGTAATCATAAAGTGTAATGGAAACATCAGGTACATCTCTACCATCTTTCCAATAGCGGAGTCCGCCTGTTGCCAAAGCCCTGTTTGGTCCGTCTGAACTTATGACATAGTTTAATGTAGAGAATGCATGTACAAATAAATCACCGGCAACACCGGTTCCGTAATCTTGATAGTTTCTCCATCTAAAAAATCGATTGTTATCAAAAGGTACTTTTGGTGCGCTACCCAAAAAGGTGTCAAAATCAACGGTTTTCAAACTGGCATCTGTAGGAATTGGATATTGCCAGGCTCCTTCCGCAGAATATCGATCATTATACATATCTAACATTACAATATCACCAATGGCGCCATCTTCATATAATTCTTTTGCCTTTTCATTACCTAAAGAAGACATTCCTTGACTTCCTATTTGACAAATTTTGCCAGAATCTTTTTGGGCTTTAATAATCTCTTGACCTTCATTGAAATTTTGAACCATTGGCTTTTCGCAATACACATGCTTGCCTGCTTTTAATGCGGCTACGGTTATTGTTTGGTGCCAATGATCGGGTGTAGCAATTAATACGGCATCTATATCTTTTCTATTTAAAATTTCACGGTAATCTCTTGTTACAAAAATATCTTGCCCCCAAAGTTCTTTAGCTCGATCAAGTCTGCCTGTATATAAATCACATGCCGCTACTATTTTTATGCCATCAACCTGTAAAGCTGCCTGTGTGTCATAAATACCTTGAATACCTGTGCCTATAAGAGCAATGTTAATTTGGTCATTTATACCAAAGTCTTTAAAAGAATAATTTCTATGTAAGAGCTGAGGATCATTTTTTGATGCTGCAAGAAGAAATGGAGTTGTACTTAAAGCAGCAGAGGTTATTGAAGCTCGTTTTATAAACGACCTTCTAGAATTATTTTTTGTCATGATGGGTAAGCGTTGAAATTAGTTGTTGTTGTAAGCTATTAAAAATACCAAATAATTATGGTCTTAGGTATATGCTGTTGAAGCATAATCTTGGAATCTTTTAATTCTTAAAGCCGATGCTACTTAGTTTATGGTCATTCACCTGTATAATTGACCAATTGGCAACATTTATGATTTAAATGGCATAGAATTTTTCGAGAACAACGTAATTTTGCATTCGCTTAAAAAAAACAAATTTGTTGAAAGATATACTTATAGCAGCACTTTGGAGTATCTCCCCATTAGGAGAGGCAAAAGTTGGTATACCCTACGGTCTTCTACAGGGTGGTAATATTTATGTGATTTTTATAGTTTGTTTTTTAGCAAATGTTATGGTATTTCCTATTATGATGTTTTTCTTAAATACCGTAAATAGGTACTTATTGAGGTGGCATTTTTATAAAAAGAATGCATTGTTCGTTGCAAGAAGAGCAAAAACAGGTTCTGGAAATCAGATTAAAAAATACGGATTTTATGGACTTATATTTTTCGTAATGTTACCCGTTCCAGGCACTGGTGTTTATGCAGGTAGTATTGCCAGTTATCTTTTTAAAATTGAAAGAAAAAAAGCCTTTTTGGCAAATACCATTGGTATATTTTTATCTTCTTTAATTGTTTGGGCAACTACTTTATTGACCATGAAGGGTATGGCGTAATATCTGAACGCAATTTTTTTTATCCTTTTATTTTGTGAATAACTATCCCCGTTAAAAATTTCATTAACAAGCTTTGCCTTTTAAATTTGCAGCTTTTTCAAGCTATGGATACTCTTAATATTGGTGATAAATTATATAATGTTGAGCAGAATGGTTTTAACGATTTTGCCAGATATTCTTTCTCTGAAGTTGTTCGACTTACCGAAACCCTAGCGGTTTTGAAAAACGGAGTACGACTTATTAATAGACCAAAACAATCATACATTATAGAAGATGTAGGCTATTCGGTTTCACGAAACAAAGGATCGCATTGGCATATCGTTTCTTTAAAAGCGATTAGAAATGCCCAGATAGAAAATGAAAAAATAAGAATTCATGACTGGTTTGAAGAGAAACAATTTACGCTGAAAGAAAAGCAACATATCTATAAGATGTTCAAAACTGAAGAAGGTCAGTAATATTCAGAAAGACTATAGTTGTTACAAGAAATGAACAGACCGTTTTTTTATTTAAAAAGCTTTATTACCTTTACAGTGTTGTGTTGTGTCTCAAAGAGATTTGAGGCAATTGTGTTTATCGAATTTAATCGATAGAACCCAATGAAAGGCTTTCCATTAAGGGAGGCTTTTTTTGTTTTACCCTATAGCTTATGAATAACGTAATGAACCAACGAGGCCGCTAGTTTTGCAGTTTGGTCATCTATATCGTAAGTAGGGTTCAACTCTACTACATCTAAACCAAGTAGTTTACCCGACTCAACTATCAATTTCAAACTTTCTAAAACAACATCTGGATAGAATCCCATTGGCGATGCAGCACTTACACCAGGTGCAAAAGCGGATGAAAATCCATCTAAGTCTATTGTTGTGTATATATAATCTACATCTTCCATGAATTGAATAAGCCGTAGTTGCACATGCTCTAAATAATTTATACTAAAATGTTCTTGAAGTAGGTAGTTTACTTTTTTTGATTCGGCAAAGTCAAACAATTCTGTGGTATTCGCATCTTTGCGAATACCTAAAGCCATATATTTTATTTCCTCATTTTGGGCTTCTTGTTCTACTGCAATTTGGTAAAAAGGTGTGCCTGAATTATTCCCATTGGTATTTGCTCTTAGATCGAAATGGGCATCGAAATTTATGATGCCTAATTTTTCTCCGCTTTTTAAATGGGTAACTAGTCCGTTATAATGGCCGTAGGCAAGATCATGACTTCCGCCCAAGATAATAGGGATGATTTTATTTTGTATTAAAGTGGTTACGCTGGAAGATACATCTGCTTGTAATTTTTCTAGATTTTCGTCTAGACATTCTAGATTTCCGAAATCTACTAATTGGGTGTTAGGTATAAGGTGGTTGGCCATTTTGGCCAATTGCTTACGAATAGCATTAGGTCCCATAGCTGCACCAACCCTGCCTAAATTTCTCTTTACACCTTCATCACTGCTATAGCCTAATAAAGCAATGGTCTTCGTATTTGTAGCAGTAAAAGGCTCTTTAATGCTTGAAAATTCTACTTTCTCGTGCAGATAGAGTTGCTGATTAGAAGAACGTCCTTTCCAATTTTCTTTATTCGCTAACTTATAGTTTGACATATAATCCTTAAAATTTAATGGAATTATAAAATCTTGAATTTCTTAAAATTCGGGGGAACCTTAAGATTTTATATTTTTTTTGATAACAGAACGGAAAAGTAATACTAATCTTACATTTTTAAAATGTTAAAAATTGATTAAGCTAATTTTTAAATCTATAAAGCAATCACAACCACCTTAAAATAAATTATCTAAAAGCTTATTCTCAACTAATGTTGGTATGGTAACTTTTAGTGTTTTTGTTCTGTCCATTTCGCGTTGTAAAGCAAACATTGCTTCTTTATTCCTCGCCCAGCTACGTCTTGCAATTCCGTTGTTTACGTCATAAAAGAGCATGTTTTTTAGCTTTCGTTCCGCATCTTTCGATCCATCCAATACCATTCCGAAACCTCCATTGGTGACTTCTCCCCAGCCAACTCCGCCGCCGTTGTGTATAGAAACCCACGTTGCGCCTCTAAAACTATCACCAATAACATTGTGTATTGCCATATCTGCCGTGAATTTGCTGCCATCGTAAATGTTACTTGTTTCTCTATAGGGAGAATCTGTACCACTAACATCATGGTGATCTCTCCCCAAAATTATTGGAGCACTTAATTCTCCATTATCGATAGCTTCGTTAAATGCCAATGCTATTTTAGCCCTTCCTTCGGCATCGGCATATAAAATTCTGGCTTTTGAGCCAACGACCAATTTATTTTGTTCGGCTTCAGCTATCCATTTGATATTATCAGATAATTGTTGCTGAATTTCTGTCGGAGCATTTTTCTTAATTTCCTTTAGTACGCGCAGTGCAATCGCATCTGTCTTTTGTAAATCTTCTATTTTTCCTGAAGAGCATACCCAGCGAAATGGTCCAAAGCCATAATCAAAACACATAGGACCTAAAATGTCTTGTACGTAAGACGGATATTTAAAATCAATATTATTTTCTGCCATAACATCTGCACCTGCTCTTGATGCTTCTAATAAAAAGGCATTTCCGTAATCGAAGAAATAGGTACCTTTTTTGGTATGTTGGTTAACAGCATCCATATGTCTTTGTAAAGATTCTTGGACTTTATCTTTAAACTCTTTAGGATTTTTATTCATCATCACGTTGGACTCTTCAAATGAGAGTCCGGCAGGATAATAGCCGCCTGCCCATGGGTTATGTAACGATGTTTGATCAGAACCGAGATGTATGAAGATGTCCTCCTTAAAAAAACGCTCCCAAACATCTACCACGTTGCCAATAAATGCTAATGAAACTATTTCATTTTTAGATTTGGCAATTTTGGTTCTAGTAACTAAAGTGTCTAAATCTTCAATTAACTCATCTACCCAACCTTGCTCATGTCTTTTCTTTGCCGCAAGCGGATTCACTTCTGCGCAGATTGTGATGCATCCGGCTATGTTGCCAGCTTTTGGTTGTGCACCGCTCATTCCGCCTAAACCAGCGGTTAAGAATATTTTTCCATTAGGATTTTCATCCGCCTTCAACACCTTTCTAAAAGCATTCATAACCGTAATTGCAGTGCCATGAACAATGCCTTGCGGACCTATATACATATAGGAACCCGCAGTCATTTGACCGTATTGGGTTACGCCAAGTGCATTATATTTTTCCCAATCATCTTGTTTGGAGTAATTCGGAATCATCATTCCGTTGGTGACCACAACTCTTGGAGCTTCTTTTGATGAGGGAAATAAACCCATTGGGTGACCAGAGTAGATATGTAAAGTCTGCTCATTCGTCATTTCAGACAAATACTGCATCGTCAAAAGATATTGTGCCCAATTTTGAAAAACGGCACCGTTACCACCATAAGTAATCAATTCTTGTGGATGTTGTGCTACCGCTGGATCTAGATTATTCTGTATCATGAGCATGATAGATGCAGCATGACTTGTTTTTGCCGGATAATCTGAAATAGCTCGGGCATGCATATCATATGATGGTTGAAAGCGATACATATAAATTCTGCCATACGTCTGTAACTCTTCAGCAAATTCAGGAGCCAAAACAGCATGCCAGTCCGCCGGAAAATAGCGTAGCGCATTTCTAATTGCCAATTGCTTTTCTTCTTTAGAAAGTATTTGCTTTCGGTTAGGCGCGTGACTTACCGCTGAAGAACGCTCCTTTTTTGAAGGTAATTCAGTAGGTATACCAATCTGTATTTGTGCTTTAAAATCCATCTTTAATATTTAAATAAATTAATTTGGTTTTGGATTTAGAGGTTTATTTTCCAACAACCAACAACTACTTATGTCTGTCAAAAACCAACGCTCCATTTTTCCAAACCATACATGGTTTTAGATTTCCTTGATTGTATAGAATATCTTGGTAATTATCTGAGTGGAATACGGCTAGATCAGCTAAAAGTCCCGCTTCCAGTTTACCACGGTCCTCTAATTTCAAAGCGGCGGCAGCTCTAAAAGTGATTCCTGCCAAGACCTCGGCATTTGTTAATTTTTGAAATGTTCCAAGAATACTGGCTTGGGTCAGTAAATCGCCCATTGGTGCTGAACCGGGGTTGTGGTCACTTGCAATGGCAAGGGCTGCACCAGCATCTAATAATTTACGAGCTGGCGTAAAATCACACCCTAAGCCTATTGAAGCGCCTGGTAGTGCAACAGAAATAGTATCGCTTTGTGCTAACAATCCTATTTCTGTATCTCCGCTTGCTTCTAAATGATCTGCACTTACGGCATTAAACTCAATCGCCACTTTACTGCCACCTGCAGAAAATTGGTCTGCATGCACGGTAATGTCAAAATTCATTTCACTGGCTTTTGAAAAATATGCCTGTATATCATCTTCAGAAAAAGCACTTTGTTCTATAAAAGCATCAATACGGTGTGTTAGATTTTCTTCTTTAAGAATGGGAAATAACTCCTCTGAAATCATTTTTAAATATTCGGTCTCTGAGCCATCAAAATCTTTGGGTAGCATATGTGCTGCAAGGCAAGTAGAAATTAATTCTGGCAATGCTTGCTCATTGGCTCCTTTAATAGCACGTAGCATTTTCAGCTCTTCTGCAACTGTTAGTCCGTAGCCGCTTTTGACCTCAATGGTAGTCGTTCCATTTTTAAGATGACGATTGGCTCTTTTTATAGTTTTTTTCGTTAATTCTTCTATACTTGCTTTTCTGGTTTGGGTAACGGTATCCCAAATTCCGCCACCCGCATGTGCAATTTCTAAATATGATTTTCCGGCATTTCGCATGGCATAGTCTTTAGCACGAGATCCGCCAAAACAAATATGGGTATGCGCATCAACAAAACCAGGTACACAGACGTGGTTACCATTTAAAACCGTAGTGCTTACTTCTGGATACTCAGCCGCTAATGCTTTATAATTGCCAATTGCCATAATTAAATGGTCTTCAATTAAAATTCCACCATCTTCAATAATCTCAAGTTCATGGTCAGAAATGGCTCCTTTGAGATTTATACCTGTCATGGGTAAGATCTGTTTAAACGGACCTATTAGTGTTCTCTTTTTCATACAACTAGTAGTTTTCGAACTCTTCTGAGTGTTTTGTTTTTAAAGATATGTTATGTTCTGCTTGAACACGATCTATAACTTTAAGTATTGTTTGGTCTTTGATCATAGCTATACCCTTCTCAATATCATCTGCAAAAACACGGTCTTTATCTGCAAAAGCAACATGTTCACGTACCGCATTATGTACTTCGTCTAGGTAAATACCCGATTTTAAAGGTTTTCTAAATTCAAATGCTTGTGCTGCCGTTAATAATTCAATTGCTAAAATTTTCTCTACATTACCAATAACCTGCAATGCTTTTCTGCCACCAATAGACCCCATACTTACATGGTCTTCTTGACCTAAAGATGTAGGAATACTATCTGCGCTTGAAGGGAAACAAAGGCCTTTGTTTTCACTTGCCAATGCTGCGGTGGTATATTGTAAAATCATGTATCCGGAATTGATGCCGGTATCGTTCATCAATAATTTTGGCACTCCAGGACTGTTTCCTTCTAAAGATAAATAAATACGTCTGTCCGAAATGTTCCCAATTTCTGATGCGGCTAAACAGGCATAATCCAGTGCCATAGCTAACGGTTGTCCATGAAAATTACCACCGCTAATGGTCAGTTCTTCATCAATGATTACTGGATTGTCTGTCACTGAGTTTAATTCAACTTCTAATAATTCTTTAAGGTGTAGCCACGCGGTACGCGAAGCACCATGAACTTGTGGAATACAACGAATGGAGTAGGGGTCTTGTACTTTTTCGCAATCTACATGCGCTTCCATAATTTCAGAACCCTTCAATAATTTCTTAACACGTTTGGCTACATGTACGTTGCCTTTAAATGGACGAAGGGCATGCAGTTCATTGTAAAAGGGTTTTACAGAACCTTGCAAACCTTCTATCATCATAGCACCAATAACATCTGCCTGTGCCAAAATTGAATGAAGTTGGGTAACTACTTTTACAGCATGTGCAGCTATAAATTGAGTTCCGTTAATAAGTGCTAGACCTTCTTTTGGACCAAGTGCAATTGGTTCTAGTCCTGTCCGTTCAAAAAGTGTTTTCGTTGTTATGGTTTCATTTTTATATTCCACTTTACCTAAACCAATAAGCGGTAGGAATAAATGGGAAAGCGGAGCTAAATCTCCCGATGCACCAACTGATCCTTGCGATGGAACAACAGGTATAGCATCATTATCGATATGCCAAATAATTCTATTTAAGGTTTTTAATGCGATACCCGAATAACCTTTTGCCAATGATTGCGCTTTAAGAATCAGCATCAATTTTGCAATGTCTTTTGCTATTGGGTCACCAACACCTACACTATGACTTTGAAGTATGTTGGTCTGTAGAATATTGGTTTCCGATTTTGAAATCTTAGTCGTACATAATGGTCCAAAGCCAGTATTTATGCCGTAAACAGGGTGCCCCTTGTCTACTATGTTCTGCACAATTTTCCAGCTTTTGGTTATTTTTTGTTCTGTAGTTTCAGACAGTACAGTAGATAAATTACCATTAACAATCTGCATGGCCTTACCTGCGGTTAGCCAATCTTCACCTAATTTAAAAGACTGTACGTTCATAGCTTTCTGCTTTCATTATTTAAATTAAAATTAATGACTATTTTTAATACCTGGTAATATCAATTTTGTCATCAATCCATAACTATGAGTAATCAAATAGAATTACGTCATCTTACTTATTTTCTAGCGGTAGCGCAAGAATTACACTTTAGAAAGGCTGCAGAAAAGTTGTTTATATCACAACCCGGACTAAGTAGACAGATTAAGCAAATGGAAGATATTCTCGAAACCCAATTGTTTGAACGAAATAAGAAAAAAGTGGCGTTAACACCCGCCGGACATTATTTAAAAACTGAGGTGGAATATATATTCAACCATCTTGAAAAGGTAGAACGGCAATTGAAATTGGTGGGTGATGGTAATAGTGGAGAATTACGAATCGGATTTTTAGGCTCGGCTATGCAACAAGTAATACCTAAACTATTATTGGGGATAAAAGAAAAATACCCGAAGGTGAAAACGTCTTTAGAGGAGCTATCTAATTTTGCCCAAGTGGATGGGGTTTTAAATGATCAGTTAGATATGGGTTTTGTACGGGTATCAAGAGTGCCTAGTACTTTAGAAATGAAAACGGTATTTACCGATACCTTTTCATTGGTTTTACCAGAAAGATATCCAATACTTACTAGGGAATTTGAAGGAATGCATCAATTCGCAAATGATGATTTTATATTGTTCAGTCAGGCATATAGTCCGTTGTACTATGAAACCATTATGAGTATTTGTAAGGATGCAGGTTTTGCTCCTAAAATATCACATAAATCTGTTCATGCCCATACTATCTTTAAATTGGTTGAGAACCATATGGGAATAGCCATTGTACCTACATCTTTGCAAAACGGATTTCAAATGCGGGTGAAATTTATTGAGCTTAAGAATATACCTCAGCGCGCAGAATTATCTGTTATTTGGAAAAAAGAACATACAAATCCTGTTCTAAAGAACTGCATGGAGCTACTTTTAGATGAAAAGAACAGTTATTTATAATAGATTATTTTAATAATTACCTAACACCATTTTAGATGGTTAAGGTTTAATTTTACATTAATCGAGAAAAAGAAAACAAATGATATTTGATATAATAAAGAAGAGACGTTCCGTGTTTCCGGTACAATATAATGATAGCCCTATTGCAAAAGAGGATATTGAAAAAGTATTGGAAGCAGGTAATTGGGCACCCAACCATAAGTGTACAGAACCATGGCGTTTTAAGGTAATACAAGGTGATGCTAAAAAAAGATTAGGTATTTTCCTATCTAAGAAGTATGAGGAATTGGACCCAAAGCCAAAGGCTATGAAGGTTAAAAAACTTCAAGAGAATCCGCAAATGGCAAGTGCTATAATTGCAATTTGCATGCAAAGAGACCCTAAAGAATCTCTACCAGAATGGGAAGAAGTAGCTGCGGTAGCTATGGCAGTACAGAATATGTGGTTGCAATGTACCGATATGGGTATTGGATCGTATTGGTCTTCACCGGGACTCATAAAATATATGGATGAATTTTTGAGTCTTAACGAAGGCGAAAAATGCCTTGGTTTTTTCTACATGGGCAATTTTGATGGCGAATTAAACGAGGGTAAACGAGAGCCAATTGCATCTAAAACAGAATGGATAACCGAGTAAGTTTAATTAAAGTAAGGAAATAAGGCATTACTATGCTCCCAAGCTTTTGAAATGAATAAGCCTAGAAAAACTATGGCTACCATAAATTTCAAAAATGTACCCGTTAAGAATCCTAAAAAAGAACCAAAAGCCGCTTTCGTAGCGGTTTTTTTGTCCGCCTTATTTAGTAATTCTCCCACTAAAGCACCCACAAAAGGCCATATAATAATTCCGAATGGTCCTAGTACAGGAAATATTAAGGCAACCAACAATCCTACGGTGGTGCCAATAACTCCCGCCTTTGTACCTCCAAATTTCTTGGTTCCTATAGCGGGTATTACGTAATCTAGTCCAAAGACTATTAAAGCAATGGCAAGGGTAATGCCTAAGAATGTCCAATTCATGGTAATTGCACTGGTAGAGTACAACAAAAGTAAACCAACCCAACTAATTGGTGGCCCAGGTAACACTGGTAAGAAGCTTCCTAAAATGCCTACGAGCATTAAAATGAATCCTAGAACTAATAAAAATATATCCATTGTAAAATTTAACTATTGCCTATAAGACTAATATAGGTTGCATTTGTTACATAGACATCAATCAAACATAACTTTTTCAACTATAAAATTAGTTTAAACTAAATATTTAGTTATATTTGAACATCAAACTAAAAGATTAGTTGAATGAAACAGTTGACAAAAGCAGAGGAAGAAGTGATGATTGTGTTATGGGAATTACAGAAATGTAATGTAGCATCGATCATTGAAAAATTACCGGAGCCAAAACCCGCCTATAATACAGTATCTACTATTGTTCGGATTTTGGAGAGCAAGGGTTTTGTGGATCATGAACAGATAGGGAAAGGGTATTTGTATTTCCCCTTAGTAATGAAATCAGATTACAGTAATCAGTCTATAAATAAACTGGTAGATGGCTATTTTCAAGGCTCTTTTAAGAGTATGGTTTCTTTTTTTATGAAGAAAAATGATATGAGCCTTTCTGAATTGGAGTCGGTATTGAATGAAATTAAAAAGGAAAAACCATGATACAATACATTTTGGAGTGCATCGCCTTTCAGCTTCTTTTCTTAGTTATTTATGACTTTTTTCTAAAGAAGGAAACCTTTTTTCAATGGAACAGAGTGTATTTGATTGGAACCTTTGTGTTGTCTTTAATTTTACCATGGGTAAAAATAGAAGCTTTTAAGCAGCAAGTACCTCAGAGGTTTTCCGCATATCCTGAGTATTTATGGGGATTACAAAACGAAGCAGTTGTGGTTCAAGTTGAAGAATCAATGGGATTCAATTTAACCTGGCAAGAAGGAATTCTTTATGGGGGAATGTTAGTGGCATTATTGTTATTTGGTTTAAAAATTAGACAATTATATCTCTTGAGAAAAAGTGGGGAGAAAGTTACATATCCATTATTTACCCAAATAGTAATAACAAACAGTAACATTGCTTTTTCATTTTTTAAATCCATTTTCATTGGAGATAAAGTATTGAAGATGAAACATGATACCATAATCGCCCATGAATTGGTACATATAAAACAAAGGCATACGTACGACTTGTTATTCTTTGAGTTGATGCGAATTATCGGTTGGTTTAATCCGTTAGTGTACGTTTATCAAAATCGTATTTCAGAATTACATGAGTTCATAGCTGATGCTCAGGTATCAAAAGAGCATAAAACGAATCATTATGAGCAGTTATTGGCTCAGGTTTTTCAGACCGAACATATATCATTCATCAATCAATTTTTTACACAATCATTAATCAAAAAACGAATAATCATGTTACAAAAATCAAAATCAAAAAAAGTATGGCAGTTGAAGTATTTACTGCTAGTGCCAATGGTGTTAGGGATGTTGTTGTATACTAGTTGTAAAATGAATAAGACTACAACTGATGGTCAAGAATTAACGAAAAGCGATGAGCTTTTGATTGCAGAAATAAAGACTAAAATTAAAGATAATAATTTAGATATTGGATATTTATATAATTCTGGTTTGTCAGAAAAACGAAAGGGTATAAATCAATTACTTACCAAAGATGAGTTTTTTCTATATGAAATTCTGCAACGTGAAGTAATGGAGGAAGCAATGGTAGATTTTATTAAAGAAAATCCAGAAGAAGAACCTTTCAGTTTAACATTTAGTCAACCTTCTACAGAACGATATAATAGTTTTGTAAATCAAAAAGAAGCGTATAGATTAATTGATAATAAATTGAAATCGTCTGTAATAACCTTCGGAAATCAATTTGCTTATTATGATTTTAGTTTGGGAGCTTATCCATCGGATTTTATAGAGTATAAAGTCGATAATACTGAAGAGTTAAGTTCAATTGAATTACAAAAATTTAATGAGTTGTTGGTCAGTTTGGAAAATGAACCATATCATAAAACCAATATTGTACTTGTTGATGACACCAATTCATTTTTAATAAAGACCAATATAAAAGACCTAGTAGGTAGCAAAGAAACTTATGATGTTCAGTTTGTAACAGAAAAAGGGTATAGCGAACTAGATAATGTTGATGTTCCTTTTGCCTTAGTTGATGAAGTTCCGGTTTTTCCTGGTTGTGAAGATGCAGAAGATAAACGAGCTTGCTTTAATGAGAAAATGCAACAACATATTGGCAAACATTTTAATTACCCACAGGCAGCTCAAAATGCGGATATAGAGGGTAGAGTTAGTGCTATGTTTTTAATTACTTCAGAAGGCACTATTGAAAATATTAAAATGCGTGGACCGGATAAATTGTTAGAAGATGAGGTAGAACGCATAATAAAAAGGTTGCCAAAGATGATTCCTGGTAAACAATCTGGTAAAGCAGTAAATGTTCCTTTTTCCATTCCTGTTAATTTTAAGTTGAAAAGTGAAAGTACTAATGAAAAGGCTATTGATTTAAATAGTAATGATAGTAAGGGACCTATTTATTTAATTAACGGAGAAGTGGTGGAAAAGCATGAATATGACAAAATGGATGCTGATAAAAATTCAATTGAAAGGATTTTACATTTGGGACCCGAAGCTTCCATTAAAAAATATGGTAAAGGTGCCGAAAATGGATCTCATGAAATTATAACTAAAAACAATAATAGTACAGCCAACATGGTTTCTGAAATTTCGAAAGAAAGTGAGTTAGAACCTATGTATTATGTTGATGATATAAAAATAACTAAACTAGAAATGGAAGCTATTGATCCAAATACAATAGAAAGTATTTTTATTTTAAAAGATGAAAAAGCTATTGAAAAGTATGGTGAAGAGGGTGAAAATGGAGTAGTTGAAATTAGAATTAAAAAAGAATAATTGAAACTATTTTTTATTTCAATACTACTATTAGTACTGTTCAAAGCCGAAGCGCAATCTTCGGCTTTGGCTGTTGCAGATAGTTTGTATGTTGTCGGTAATTATTCAAAAGCGATTAATGCCTATTCAGAAGTTGGCGGACTTTCTGCTGCGCTTCAGATTGCAAGAAGTTACAATGCCGTTGGCAATTATGAGAAGGCAATTACTCAATATCAATACGTTGTCGATGAAGATGTTGAAAATCAACTCGCGCAATTTGAACTTGGGAAATTATTACTGAAAGTAAAAAGGTTTGAAGAGGCAAAATCTGTGTTTAAAAATTTGTCTAATCTGAATACGACTAATCCTGAGTTTCAGTTTTATTTGGGGGAAGTCAATCGTCATCTAGATATAACAGATGAAAGTATAAAGCAATACAAAAAAGTAATTAAATTAGATAGTACCCATCTTAGAAGTCTGTTTCAACTTGCAAAACATTACACTATTAAACGAGAGCGAGACAAGGCCTTAAAGTACATAATGCAGGGTTTAGATTATTATGAGAATGATGTATCCCTCATAAATTTGCATGCATTGGTGCTATTTAACGATGCTCAATATGAGAAGGCGATTCCACTATTTGAACGGGTTTTAGCGCTAGGGGAAGATAAAAGTTACGTATTTGAAAAATTAGGAATTTCTTATAACAAGAATTGGGAGTTTAAAAAAGCTAAAGAAGCTTATGCTATTTTATTGAAAAGAGATGATACTAATTCACAAACCTATTTTGACCTAGCAAGCGTTTATCAAAAAGAAAGTAAATTAGATAGCGCCAAGATTTTCATTAACAAAGCAATGGCAGTTCAAAAACCCATTTTCGCGAATGGTTATAATCAATTGGCATATATCGCCCGTGAGCAAAAAGATTTTAAAACAGCATTCAAATTCTTCGAAATGGCACATCAAGAAGATAAATCTGACGCGCGTATTTATTACAATATAGCCACTACATATGATCAGTTTGGTTCTAATCTGCAGAAGAAATTAGGCTATTATGAGAATTTCTTAAAGCACTACCCGAACGAGCATCCATTCTATTACGAAACTGCTAGAAAACGAATCTCAGAGTTAAAGGAGGAAATCCATTTTGCTAAAGAATAAACTCCTTAAAAAAATCGTAATTTCACCTGTAGAATAGGTGTAATGAAACGAGTTGTATTTTTTCTTTTAATCATACTGATAAGTTCATGTTCGTTCTTTGACTCAAAACAAAAAAGAACGCAAGAGCTTATAGATGAGGAATTGCGCCATATGGATTGGAACAGTGTAGATTCTTATCCTTTTTTCTATACTTGTGATGAAGCGGTTACCAAAGAACAGCAGCGAATTTGCTTTGAAGAAACCTTAATCTCCCATTTTCAAGAAACCTTAAATGATTTTGAATTCACCTTGACCGATAAGGAAAGTGAAACCGTTGAGGTTATTTTTGTTATTGATACCCTAGGTAAAATAAGAGTTGCCGATATTTATAAAAATGAGCTAGTATTAAATCAGATGCCAGAATTTGATGGTGTTATTACGCAAAGCTTAAAGAATCTTCCTAAACTTGCACCCGCTTTAAAAAGAGGAATTCCGGTGAATACTAAATATCGAATTCCAGTTCAATTAAATACAAACTAAGCATTTTGGCGAACGAGAAAATAATATTGGGTATTGACCCAGGTACTACTATTATGGGTTTCGGACTCATAAAAGTGGTCGGTAAAAAGATGGAGTTTATTCAAATGAACGAACTACTACTTCAAAAATATAGCGATCCATATACCAAACTAAAGCTCATATTTGAGCGTACCATAGAGTTAATTGACACCTATCACCCAGATGAGATTGCAATAGAAGCACCTTTCTTTGGTAAGAACGTACAATCGATGCTCAAACTAGGTAGAGCACAAGGCGTAGCCATGGCAGCGGGGCTATCGCGTCAAATACCTATTACTGAATACTTGCCCAAAAAAATTAAAATGGCAGTTACCGGAAATGGTAATGCCAGTAAAGAACAAGTAGCGAAAATGCTACAAAGCGTATTGGGACTAAAAACACTTCCAAAAAACCTTGATAGCACCGATGGTTTGGCTGCTGCTGTATGCCATTTTTATAATCAAGGTAGAATTGATGTGGTCGGTAAAAGCTACTCTGGTTGGGATGCTTTTGTAAAACAAAATGAGAAAAGAGTTAAAAAATAGTTTTCAGTGGGCAGTAACAGTATTCAGTAAACAGTTGACAGTATGAGTTATCAGCAATAGCGTTAAGTAATTGATATACATATTTAGAAGTAGTACGCGGTAACCATTAAAAACAATTTATGCAGTTTCAAGATTTATTGGCTTATAAAAAGTCTTTTGCATTAGCAATGAAGATTTTTAATATTTCAAAATCCTTTCCTAAAGAAGAGAAATATTCCTTGACTGACCAAATTAGACGTTCCTCTAGAAGTGTAAGTGCTAATATTGCAGAAGCATATCGTAAAAGAAGTTATCCTAAGCATTTTGTAAGTAAGTTGACAGATAGTGACGCGGAAAATTCAGAAACTCAAACCTGGCTAGAGTTTGCATTTAAATGTGACTATATTGACCAAATAACATTTAATGATTTTATAAAAGATAGTGAAGAAGTTGGTAAGCTGTTAAACTATATGATTAATAACCCAAGTAAATTTGGTTCAAACTAATAACTGTAAACTGTTTACTGAATACTGGTACTGCCTACTGAATACTGGTACTGCCCACTGAAAACTGAAAATATGTCCGGTATCTACATCCACATTCCATTTTGCAAACAAGCATGTCACTATTGTGATTTTCATTTTTCTACCACTATGGGGAAGAAAGAGGCGATGGTGAGTGCATTATGCAGAGAATTGGAACTACGAAAAGAGGAGTTCTCTAATGTCGTTGTAGAGACAATCTATTTTGGTGGAGGAACGCCGTCTGTTTTAGAGACTGAGGAAATTGAGCAGTTGATATATGCGGTTCGTGAGCATTATGATATTGTAGACAATCCGGAAATTACGTTAGAGGCGAATCCTGATGATTTATCCGAAGAGAAAATACTGCAGCTGGCAGCTAGCCCTATAAACAGGTTGAGTATCGGAATTCAATCATTTTTTGAGGAAGATTTAAAGCTGATGAACAGGGCGCATAATGCCTTAGAGGCAGAAAAAAGTCTTCAACTGGCTAGTGAGCATTTTGATAACATTTCCATTGACCTTATTTACGGAATGCCCAATATGACTTTAGATCGTTGGAAACAGAATATTGATAAAGCACTCGTTTTCGGGATTCCGCATATCTCAAGTTATGCCCTTACGGTAGAGCCCAAAACCGCACTGGCGAAGTTTGTGGAGGATGGATTGATTACCCCCACCACCGATGAAGAAACCCAAGAGCATTTTAACTTATTGAACGATACTTTATTGGCAGCAGGATTTGATTGTTATGAGATTTCCAATTTTGGAAAACCTGGGTATTACTCTAAAAATAATTCCGCCTATTGGCAGCAAAAAAAGTATATAGGTATTGGTCCGTCTGCACATTCTTTTGACGGTGTACGTAGAGGGTGGAATATTAATAATAATCCAAAATACATAAAATCGATAGGACAAGGTATAGTACCTATGGAGGTTGAGGTGCTTTCTGCTACCGATAAATATAATGAATATGTAATGACAGGTTTACGTACTATTTGGGGAGTATCTTTAAGTAGAATTTCCGCCGAATTCGGACCTAAATTTAAAGAGTACGCCTTAATGCAAGCAGATAAATATATAGAAGAGCATTTACTTTTTGTTGATGGCGACGACATCCTCAAAACTACCAAAAAAGGTATGTTTTTAGCTGATGGTATTGCCGCAGATTTATTTATGGTGAATTTGAAATAACATATAACGCACTGTCAGTTCGAGTGGTTTTTTATTGGAGTGAAACGGAAATAATAAATAGTATCGAGAACAGGGCTAGGAACATACGAGTTCTCGATACAAATTTTCTCGTTCCTCGTAAATTCACTCGAAGTGACATGAGTACTAGAAACAATCATTTTGCTAGGGTTAATGTTAAACGTTTTGTCAGTTCGAGTGTTTTCTGCAAGAAAATGTATCGAGAACAGGTTCGGAACACGAATACCCCTCGTTCTTACTAAAACTTCTTTTTTGCGAGGTTTGGTAAATCATCATACTCCCCATTAATAAGTGCTTGTTTCTTCACTTTTGACCATTTTTTTATCCGTTTTTCTGTTTCTATAGCCATATTTGGGTCAGTTAATTCACAATAATAAACAAGATTTACAGGTCTTCTTTTGCTTGTGTAACTATCCTTATACTTTCCAGATTGATGAGATTCTAACCTTTGAGTTAGGTTAGAAGTTATTCCAGTATAAAAGCTGTTGTCAGCACATTCCAATATATAAACATAGTAAGTAATCACCTTTTCAATTTACGATTTAGATTGTTCATACGAGTTCTCGATACAAATTTTATCGTACCTCAAAAATTCACTCGAAGTGACATGAGTGCTAGAAACAATCATTTTGTTAGGGTTAATATTATACGTTTTGTCTTTTCGAGTGATTTTTTATTGAAGTGGAACGGAAATATAAAATTGTATCGCGAACAGGTTTGGTGTACGCGAGCTTCTCGATACAAATTTACTCGTACCTCGAAAATTCACTCGAAGTGACATTGGAGCAATAGATTAAAAAATAAATGTTTTGTCAGTTCGAGTGTTTTCTGCAAGAAAATGTATCGAGAACAGGTATGGAACACGAATACTTATCTCTTCTATATTCTTTAATTATAACCGCGCAAAAAGTTGTAATTTTCTTATCTCAAAGCTATCATGTAAATTGAGGTTAAATACAATGAAAACTACCATAACCCATAATGCTAAAGAGTACGAAATAGACTTGTCTAAACCCTTGGACATTTCCATATCTATTACTAATAAAGACAATAATGTAAACGCTTGGTATGTTGATGCTCCAACAATAGAGCCTCATAGAGAAGCTAATTTTACGGGCAGTATTGTGGCAGGATCTAGTACTAATTTTTATGACATTTCTTTCAATCCGCATTCTCATGGTACACATACGGAGTGTGTAGGGCATATATCTGCTGAGCATCAATCTGTAAATCAAAATTTACAGCAGTTCTTCTTTTTGGCTGAGGTGATTACTGTACATCCATCCGAAGAAAATGGAGATTTAGTAATTACGAAAAAACAACTTAAAAATGCATTGGGTAATCATACTCCAACAGCATTAGTTATACGAACGTTACCTAATACCGTATCAAAACGAAATAGGCAGTATTCGCATACTAACCCGCCTTACATATTAGAAGATGCGATGGTGTTTATAAGAGAATTGGGTGTGGAGCATTTGTTGATAGACCTACCATCTGTCGATAAAGAAAAAGATGATGGCAAGCTTTTGGCCCATAAAGCCTTTTGGGACTTCAACGGTGAGGTAAGGCTAGAGGCTACTATAACCGAATTTATTTTTGTGCCAGATAAAATTGTTGATGGTCCGTACTTTTTAAACTTGCAGGTAGCACCCTTTGAAAATGATGCTAGCCCAAGTAGACCGGTACTTTATAAAGTAGAATAATCATGAAAAACGTATTGAAATTAGAAGAGTTTGCCTTATTGATTCTGGGTATTTTTATGTTCGGCTTATTAGGGTATCAATGGTGGTGGTTGCCAGTTTTAATATTGACCCCAGATATATCTATGTTGGGTTATTTACTAGGTTCAAAAATGGGCGCAGTTTGCTATAACGTTTTTCATCACAGAGGTGTAGCCATACTTTTATACTTTGTAGGTATCTATTTTATGTTGCCCATAATGCAATTAATAGGTACAATTCTTTTTATACATATAGCCATGGACCGTATCTTTGGCTACGGACTCAAATATGATAAAGGGTTCAAGTTTACTCATTTAGGAGAAATAGGAAGTAAAAATGGATAATATTTTTGATACCATTCTTGGTTTAGTTTTAGGTGCAATTGGCATGTATTGGCTTTTTAATTTTTTTAAAGGCAAGAAAAGTAAAGAGATAACAACGCACCAGTCTACAGTGTTATTAGAGAAAATGAAAAGTGTTTGCAAGTTGATATCTGTAGAAGGTGAGTTTGCCGAAATATACAAATATGAAAATGTAAAAGATTTTTTAAGTCTAGTAAGTAGCAAAAAGAAAGCATTGGTGGTTATAAAGGCGAAAGCGCATATAGGTTATGATTTAAGCAAGCTTTTAATGCATACCGATGAAAGTAAGAAAATAATTATACTAGATAATTTTCCGCAGCCAGAAGTATTGAGTATTGAACCTGAGCTAGAGTTTTACGATGTAAAAAGCGGATTTTTCAATTTTTTTGCCCCAGATGATCTTACTAAACTTAATGCAGAGGCGAAAGCACATATACGCGAAAAAATTCCGGAAAGTGGCTTGATGGATACTGCTAGAAAAGAGGCTTTGCAGACAGTTTTGATTATGGAAAAAATAGTAGAAACTATTGGGTGGACATTAGATTATTCTGCGCTTGAAATTCCGCAAAAGCAAATTGACTTACTCGCAAAATAACAATAAACAACTAAAATTGATAATGAAAAACGTAATTTGTATCCTTGTATTAACACTAATGACTACAGTAACTTTTGGTCAAAATGATAAAGAAATGACAGAATTCGATTCTAATTTTTCCCATACCGTATTTTTCTGGTTGAAAAACCCTGATAATCAGGCAGACCGTACCGCTTTTGAGACTTCATTACGTAAGTTTTTAGATAATTCCGGTTATGCTAAAACAAAATTTATTGGTACACCTCCAAGAGCTAGTAGAGATGTAGTAGATGGTTCATTTACCTATTCTTTAATTGTAAGTTTTGATTCTGCAGAGTCTCAACAAGCTTACCAAGATGAAGCTCCGCATAAACTGTTTATTGCAGAGTCGGAAAAGCTGTGGTCTAAAGTAATCGTTTACGATTCAACAGGAATCTAAAATCAAACTATGACTTTTAGAAAGGCTGCCGAAGTAGATGTTGAGAAAATAGCAACCTTACATTCGGTAAGCTGGCAGCAAAATTATAGAGAATCTTTTAGTGACCATTTTTTAGATAATCTGGCATTCGAGAATAGATTGATTGAATGGAAAAAGCGCTTTGAGCATCCGTCAGATAATCAGTTTGTTTTTATAGCAGAGGAAGATGGCGAGTTCTTGGGTTTTATGTGTGCCTATTTCAATCATGATATTCAATATGGAACATTGCTAGATAATTTACACGTAAGTCTTAATACTCAAGGAAAAGGTATAGGTACAAAGTTAATAGCAGCTTTAGCGGAAGAAATTGTACAACGAAATGGAGAGAATGGCTTCTATTTATGGGTGTTAAATACCAACATTGCTGCAATTAAATATTATCAAAAGATAGGCGGCGTCGCAATTGAAACTGTTGAATCTAACGATATAGGTGATAAGACATTTTTAAAGATTAGATACTATTGGCAGAATGCCTCAGAGTTTTTAGAAAACGTAAGAGTCAAAAGATCATAAAATGAATGTTGAAGAATACCGAGAATACTGCATTTCTAAAAAAGGAGTAACAGAATCTTTTCCTTTTGATGAGACAACGTTGGTATTTAAGGTAATGGGCAAAATGTTCGCCTTATGTGGATTAGAGCATGTGCCCTTACGTGTAAACCTAAAATGTGACCCAGAAAGAGCCATAGAACTTCGCGAACAACATGAAGGCATTATTGAAGGTTGGCATATGAGTAAAAAACATTGGAATACTGTTTACCTAAATCAAATATCTAAAGAACTTACGCTAGACCTTATTGATCACTCGTATGATTTGGTGGTTTCTAAGTTGACCAAGAAGTTAAAAGCAGAACTAGAAGCACTATAGTATTTAGTGTACAAAACTTTGTACAATTAGTAAAGCGGTCTGTTCCCTCACTCAAAAGCATCATTCACTCATTCTAACTTTTCTTTAGCACTCAATTTTCAGTACTTAATAGTGTATAAAACCACTATTCATGAAAAACCACAGATCTCCTCAAGAAGTAAATGCCGGTTCTATGGCAGATATCGCTTTTCTATTATTGATTTTTTTCTTGGTCACTACATCTATAGAAAATGATGCTGGACTTAACCGTCTAATGCCTCCGAATGATAATGAAGCTATTGTTGATATCAGAGAGCGAAACCTTTTTGAAATTAGTATTAATAATAGTGATCAAATAATGGCAGAAGAGGAAATCATAAATTCAAAAATCCTTAGAAAGAAAGTAATCGCCTTTATAGATAACGGTGGTTATACATTGGGTATGGATGGATATTGTGATTATTGTAAAGGCGACCGTTTACTAGATTTATCTGAAAATCCTGATAAGGCTATTATTTCTATAAAAACACAACGCAATACGAGCTATCCGGTTTATGTAGCTGTACAAAATGAAGTGATTGCAGCTTATAACGCCTTGCGTAATAGAGAAAGTTTACGATTGTTCAATACCCCTTATGAAACCATTTATTCTGATTATTACAATGAAGAGATTAATGATGACCAAAAGGGACAATTAAAAGAACGCCTTGAAATTATAAGAGCACTTTATCCGCAGAAAATTCTAGAACCAGAAACCGTAAATAACTAATACCATGATAAAATTCAACAAGTATAGATCTAGTAAAAGCTTGCCGCCTATATCAACAGCATCATTACCTGATATTGTTTTTATACTTCTCTTTTTCTTTATGACGGTTACCGTTATGAAGAATCAGAATTTATTGGTGGAGAATACCTTGCCAACTGCAACTGAAACTGAAAAATTGGACAAGAAAGACCGAGTTATAGAAATTTATGTGGGTAAGCCTACTGCAGAAGCCAAGGCCAATTTAGGAGATGAGCCTAGAATTCAAATGGACAATAAGTTTATAACTGTAGGTGAAGTTGGCGATTATGCATTACAAGCTTTGTCGTCAATGCCAGAGCATTTAAAAAGTGTAGCAACAGTATCTATTAAAGCAGATATTGGAGTGAAAATGGGTATTATAGAAGACCTTAAAAGTGAACTTCGTATGGTGAATTTGTTGAAAATAAACTATACCACTTATGAAGGTACCGCTGTAGATAATTTATAAAATGAAATGAGTGTTTTTAAAACTGCTTTCCATTTATAGAAACCAGTTTCGAAGGTTATCTTTGCCTTTTCTATAATAGGTTGATATTCATGAATAATTTAGAGGAATTTTACACCCAACGCGTACAAAAGTTTGATGAGCTTATAGAAGCCTTAAATAAGAAACTATTTTTATTTAGCACGTTGCGGTTACTGATCTTTTTGGGTACTATCGCTGCACTTTATTTCGCTTCGGTAAATGCAAAATATGTAGTTGCCGTGTTATTTGTAGGTATACCATTGTTCTTATTTTTAGTAAGTAAGTACACAAATCTAAAACTTCAAAAAGCTAAAATTGAAGAGTTGCGAAATATCAACTTGGTAGAATTGCAAGTGCTAAAAAGAGACTTTTCTAAATTACCTAACGGAAAAGAATTTGCCGATGACATTCATTTTTTCAGTCAAGATATAGACTTGTTTGGTGAAGGTTCTTTTTATCAAATTTCTAATAGAACAAAACTTGCTGAGGGTAGCCTTTTATTAGCAGATATTTATAAAGAGAATTCTATTGCCGACATTACTGAAAAGCAAGAAGCTATTGCTGAAATTGGCGAAAAAGTAGATTGGCGACAAGAGTTTTCTGCAATGGCAGCATTGACGAAAACAGAGACTTCTACACATACCATTGCCAAATGGTTAAAGAATTATGAGCCTTTTGTGCCAAAGGCAATGAATTTTATTCCTCTTATATTTTCAATTATTTCAGCAGCTATTTTTGTCGCTTACTTTTTAGATTACTTGCCTGAATCTGTTTTAATAACATGGTTGGTTTTAGGTATGATTATCGTCGGACTTTTTACTAAAAAAGTGACTAATTTAGGGCAGAGCGCTACCAAAATGAAATCTACTTTTGACCAGTACAATCAGTTATTGGCAATGATAGAAACGACAGATTTTACATCAGATTTATTAAAAAAACAAAAGGCAAACATTTTAAGTAATGGCGAACATAATTCTAAAGTTCTAAAGAAATTCGCATCACTTTTAAGCAACTTGGATCGTAATAATAATCTACTCTATTTAATTTTTGCGAACGGATTTTTCCTTCGCTCATTAACTGATTGCTTAGCCATTGAAAAATGGATTGAGGCACATGGTAAAAGTGTAGAAATATGGTTCAATACCATTGCATTTTTTGATGCCTATAGTAGTTTAGGGAATTTTGCTTTTAATCATCCGAATTTTACATATCCGACGATTACTAATGACGGAGTGGTATTGAAATCTAAAAATGCAGGTCACCCGTTATTAGACCCAGCAAAAAGTATATTGAATGATATTACTATTGATGGCGGACAGTTTTTTATCATTACCGGTGCAAATATGGCTGGTAAAAGTACGTTCTTGAGAACAGTATCACTGCAGATTATGATGGCAAATGTAGGTTTGCCAGTTTGTGCGGAGTCAGTAACCTACTCACCTATAAAATTAATTACCAGTATGCGTACTACAGATTCATTGACTGATGATGAATCGTACTTCTTTTCAGAATTAAAACGACTTAGGTATATCGTAGATGAAATTCAGACCGATCGCTATTTCATTGTTTTAGATGAAATCTTGAAAGGAACAAATAGTACCGATAAGGCTTTAGGTTCAAGAAAATTTGTAGAACGCCTAGTGAAAAGTAAATCCACCGGAATAATTGCTACCCACGATCTTAGTCTTTGTGAAGTTGCCGATGAATACGAAGCCGTAAAAAATCATTATTTTGATGCTGAGATAATAGATAACGAATTACATTTTGATTATACGTTCAAAGATGGTATTTGTCAGAATATGAATGCTTCTTTTCTCTTAAAAAAAATGGGGATTATTGAATAGAAGGTTTTTATTCTTAGATTTAATGTTGTAATCATTTTCCGTCTTTTTTCATGCATAGAATTTCGTTTTTATTCCTCATACTATTTTCAAACATTCTTCTGTCTCAAAACGATATTGGCAATAATTTGGTCAAGGAAAAATTCTTGAAATATTTTGAGTTACCTAGAGAGTCTGTATTTCTACATACTAACAAAACAACCTATATAGCCAATGAAGAGGTATGGTTAAAAGGTTATGTCTTTGATAGGCATAATAGTAAACCTTTCAGTCAAACTTCAACAGTTCACGTTGGGTTGTATAATGTTGATGGTAAGAAATTTAACGACTATCATTTTAAAGCTGAAAATGGTTATTTTAAAGGTAATATCGCAGTTGATTCAATGCTTGCTAGTGGTGAATACTATCTTCGTACAAGTACAAATTGGATGAAGAATTTTAAAGAGGATGATTCATTTGTTCAGAAGATCACCATCTTAAATGAGAAGCCAATTGAAAAGGCTAAATCTGTTAAAGAATATGATATTCAGTTTCTGCCAGAAGGCGGTAATTTAATAGGAGATACACCTGGGGTAATGGGGGTGAAAGTAACAGATATTAACGGCTATGGCGTAAGAATAGTAGAAGGCTCTGTATTTGATTCTGATAATACTCAGGTAGCTAGATTCTATACTTCAATTTTTGGCTTAGGGAAATTCAACTTTAATCCGAAAGCGGGTACTACCTATGTTGCAAAAATAGAATTTAGCGATGGTAGTGTGCAAACGACCACCATACAAAAACCTTCAGCAATAGGTATTTCTTTTAGCGTAAAAAATGTCGATGATGATCGGTTAATTATTAGTTTAACTACCAATGCCGCAACAAAAGAGGCGATTAAAGAACAACAGTTCTATTTATTGATACATAAAGACGGTCATGCAAATAGAATACCGATCACTTTTTCAAAGAACAAACTATTTGTATCGAGGGTTTTAAATAAAGAAGTGCTTAACAAAGGGATGAATATTTTAACCCTGTTTAATCCAGATGGTAAGCCTATAGCAGAGCGATTAATATTTAATTATTCTAACCTTTTAGATTCACAATTAGAAGTAAGCAAATTGTCTACTGAAGAAGATTCGTTGAGTATTCAATTGAAACTTCTTGATACTAGTAAAGGGATACAAAACTTGAGTGTATCTGTTTTGCCAGAAAAAACAATATCGAACAATAATCAAAACTCTATTTATAGTGCATTCTATTTAAAACCTTATATAAGAGGATTCATTGAAAACCCTAGATATTATTTTATAGATGTTACCGAAAAAAAAGAGAATGACTTAGACTTATTGTTAATGACCCAAGGTTGGTCTAAATATGACTGGAACGATATTTTTAAAGGACCTCCTGGTCAATTTTATGAATTTGAAAACGGAATAGATTTAGAAGGAACCATTTATAGTAAAGGGGTTACATCTGAAGATAAGCTCTTAGTTAGTTTTCCAGATGGTCGAAGTAGGTATTTAGACATTTTAGACAATAGATTTTTAATTCAGAAAAATTTTCCTGTAAAGGGTGAAACCTTAGATTTTACGCTCATTGTTAAGAATGGAAAATTGGCTAAACCGAATATTGGTTTGAATATGAAGTTAGGGGCAATACCTGATGAAATTGATACTATTTGGAAAGAAAAAGTAGAATTTGAAGATGAAAATAGTTCTAGCGAAATAAAAGTACCAGATTTAATTTCTTCTAATAATACTATCAGTTTAAATGAGGTTACTGTAGTTGAAGATAAGATAATGGCAACGGTAGAAAGCAATGTGTTTATCCCTAAGTATTTAAAAGGAAAAATGACCGAAGTTACTGAAGATATTGAGTTTAGTTTTCCGCTAATAACTGAGATAATAGCTTCAAGAGGGTATTACGTAAGAGAAGAGTTAAGTTTTGGTAGTACAGATCGCCTTATCATTAGAGCAAGAACAGTACAATCTTTCCTCTCAGGTAACGCGCTGCCAGTTCCTGTAATTTATTTAGATAATGTAAGATTGACCACACTCGATATTTTATATCGAATGCCTACAAAAGAGGTAGAAAGTTTTTTAATAGATAAAACAGGAGCAGGCGAAGGAGCAAGAGGTGCTGGTGGCGTAATTCGTATTTACACCAGAAGGTTGCCTAGAGATTATAATGAAAATTACAGTAAAGATGAGAATGTTTTTAAGTACCAACTTAAAGAAGGATTTGAGCCTGTTAAGAAATTCTATACCCCTAAATACACCTCATACCTTTCTAATGAATTTGAGAATTTTGGCACTATTCATTGGGTTCCTGAATTAAAGACTGATGAAAATGGAATAGGCACATTTAAAATTTTAAATACACTGCAGAACAATGTGACCTTTTTCGTTGAAGGCATGAGTGCAGAGGGCGATTTAATTTCAGCAGAGCAAAGTCTTATAATTGAATGATATTTTAAATGGATTCATTAACACAAATAGTTCTCGGAGCAGCAGTTGGCGAAGCTGTACTGGGTAAGAAAGTTGGGAACAAGGCAATGCTTTATGGTGCCATTGCAGGTACTATACCCGATTTAGATGTTATAACCCGTTTCTTCTTAGATACCGTTACTGCTACTGAATGGCATAGAGGTTTTAGTCACTCCATTTTCTTTTCTGTATTATTTGCACCTGTTTTTGGATGGCTTGTTTGGAAAATAAACAAGAAAGAATCGGCTACTTGGAAAGAGTGGTCATGGTTGATGTTTTGGGGATTATTTACTCACCCATTATTAGATGCTTTTACTACGTGGGGCACACAATTGTTTTGGCCCTTTGAAACCAGATTGGCGTTTCAGAGTGTTTTTGTGATTGACCCGTTATACACGGTTCCGTTTATTATTTTCTTGATATTAGTTTTGTTTCAAAAGCGAACTTCTATGAAACGTAGAAAATATGTGAAGCTCGGACTTATAATTAGTTCTGCTTATTTGGTGTTGACCTTGGTTTTAAAAGGCATCGCTTTTTATAAATTTGAGAAAGCCCTTAATGAGCAAGGTATTTCGTATACTGAAATGAATACAAGGCCTGCACCTTTGAATACAGTTTTATGGATGGCAAATGTGGATACTAAAGATGCTTATTTAATGGCAGATTATTCTTTTTTTGATAGCCAACCAATTTCATTTATATCATATCCTAAAAATCATGAATTGCTGGGTAAATGGGAAGGTAATGATAAAATAATGCGACTTATAAAAATAACCGAAGGCTGGTATACGATTACTGAAAAGGATGGACAATTGTATTTTAATGACCTAAGATTCGGACTCATTAGTTTAAACGAAAATGAAAGTCAATTTGCATTCAGTTATAAATTAATACCTGAGGGAGATGATTTAATTGTAGAAGAAAGACCGAAGTTTAAAAGAGATGCTAAACGGTTAATGGCTGCACTGTGGCAACGAATGTGGGGGAATTAATAAAAGAAGGTTTCGACTGCGCTCAACCAGACATTCAAACTTTATTAAAGTGTAAATTAAGTAGCTACTCAACTCAAGCGGAGTTTCTTAAAATGGATAACCGATAGCAAAGTTTAAAGTCATATTATTATCTGCATTTCCAAAGAAAGGCGCATTCCAACGTTTGTTTTTTTCCAAGTACGGTATACGTAGTGGGGAAGCTAGATCTAAACGAATTACGAAGCTTTGAATATCTAACCGCACACCAAAACCTACACCTGCCGCGACTTCACTTAACCAATCTTTTTCAAATTTACCATCTGTAAAAAGTGCTTCAGACGAAGTACTAATAGATTCGTCATCTAAAAGGTCAGAGTAATCTCCCGTTAGCCAAACATTACCGGCATCAACAAAGAAGGCGCCTTTTAAATAAGAGAATAACGGAAAGCGATACTCCACATTGGCTTCTAGTTTTAAATTACCGGATTGGTCGTAGTAATCTGTAGTGTCATCATCTGAATCCGGATAAAAATTACCAGGTCCTAAAGATCGAATATCAAAAGCACGAATACTATAAGGACCTCCAGAATAAAATTGCTTAACAAAAGGTAAAGTAGAACTGTTACCATAAGGTACACCCCAACCTGCATATAAACGAGATACTAAAGTGCGTTCTTTTTCCCACCTTAGGTATAATCGTAAATCGGCGTCTACTTTTGCATATTGTGCATATTCAGAACCAAAAATAGTATTTGAACCTCCACTTGCAAGACTTAACATATTACCAGCTAGATCAAAATTTGTAGTAAAATAGATAGGGGTTTCTTTATCAAGGTCAGATACCTCGTCATACGTAAAGCTATATAGCAAACCGGCGATAAAACGCTGTTCGAAACTTTGAGTTAAATATTCATTATCATCAAGAATAGTCTGAAACTCATCTGTAACATTAGATAATTTTGAATAGTTGATACTAATAGGGTCTAATGTGTGGTATACATATTTGTTCTCTTTCCAGGTGTACCCAAATGTGCCATTCACAGAACTTAATGTAAACAGATCACTACGTTGTAGAAAATCTACCCCAAGAGATATTTTGGTTTTTGGCACTGCATATTTAAATCTGCTTGGTGAAAAAGGGATGGATCTAGGTATAATTAAGTCTGTACTTATTCCACCTGCTATACTGGTTAAGTTGGTGTTGCTGCTATTAGACAATTGTAACTCGTAAGAGAAATCAGCAGAAACGCTGAATGTTTCACCACCATTAAATACATTTCTATTGGTATGACTTAATAAAATGCCCGGGCCGGTGTATCCATTAGATTTTGAAACAGCTTGTAACTCGGCTCTTATCGAGCGTTTGGTCAAAGGTGCCAAATAGATGCTTGCAGCCAAAGAACCACCGTTACCGTCAATTGCAGTAGTATCTAGTTCGGTGTATTGTATGTTTACATACTTATAGCTACCTAAAGCAGATAATCTACTACTTGTTTGTTTTGATGTGTTGGCATCATACAAATCACCTTCATTGAATAATAAGTACGACTCTAACAACTCGGGTTTAAAATACAATTCATTCTGAATAAAATCGATACTGTCAATTTGTGTGACGTTTTCTTCGGTCAAGGGCAATGTATCGCCTTCAATCGAGTAATTCGGGTACACTGTAATAGAATCGATAGAGTAGGGGATAGAGGCACGTGTTGGCACATCTTTCTTCAGCCTAAGAAAAAGATCGAATTTTCTATTGTTATATTGATTGGTATCAGCCTCAAAAATTAATAAATCTTCTTGACTGTTATAAAACCCTTTTTGTTTAAGTCTGTTATTTAAACGTGCTCTTTCTGCCTTCAATAAATCTAAATCAAATCGGTCACCTTTTACTAGAGCTGTTTCCGGCAGCATTTTTTCAATTTCTTTATAAATAGGTAAGGAGTCAGATTCTAACGTATAGTTTTCTAACACATAGGGTTCTGGTAATGTAGCCGTGTAATTTACAGATGCAAAGTTGCCGTCAACAACTGTTTCAGATGCTGACCTACTGTAGAAAAAACCGTTGTTGTCTAACCTGTTCAGTATTAATTCTTCTACCCGTTCAGGATTTACATCAGAGAAATAAACCGGTTCTTCACCAAAAGATTTGTTCAAGAATTTATAAAGAAATCCAGGTTTTTCTCGCTGCGCCTTGTAATGAAAAAATAGGGCAGGTTTCATTCCTAAAAACTTGGTATTAGGGTTTGGCTCAATAAGGCTAAGTAATTTTGTTTTTACCTCTTTACTGTCTTTCAGCTCACTTTCTGTTTTTAATTTTAATTCAGCACCAGTATATAATTGCTCCCCTTCAGGTATATATTTTTCTATACCGCATGAATAGACAAGCAGAAACGCCAAGCAGAATAATGTTCGATATGTAAAATTCTTATTTTTCAATGCTCTCCTGTTCTTCTTTATTCTTTTTTAAAGGCTTCTTTTCTGTTTTCTCTTTTTCTAGCGGACTGAACAATTGACTGAATTTGTTGAACTCGCGGTTAAAAATAAAGGCTACTCCCGTTATTATCAACTGCCCGTCTATTATATTTTGATATTCTTGCCTTCTAAAGCCTTTAAGTCTGTAAGTACCTTCTTCACTTAGTAAATACTCTAAAGTTACATTGCCGATCAAAGGGGTTTCAGTCTCACTTGAAGAGGCGCTACCTTCTACATCTACGGCACTACCAGCGGTGACAATTAACCGATCATTAAAGAGCTTTTTGCTCGCGTTGATATTTAATTGCGTTCTACTTTGGGCACTTCCACTTTCATAATCATCAAAGCTATCTAGGTCAAAACCAAGCTCAAAACCCGTCTTGCCTAATAGCTTATTAGAAATTGAGGTAAGCTCATTTGAAAGTACTTTATTTACGTTATTTCTAGCTATAGAAACTACTCCGCCACTACTACCATCACTTCCCGTAGTTGGGTAAAAACGATTTAAAGCCAATAATGAAAATACTTGTTTATTCAATTCAGATTCTTGTTCGTTCAATTGTTGAATGCGACTATAAACCGCACCGCCAAAATTACCCTGTTCACTCTCTGGCATATCTAACGCAAATGATATTTCAGGTAGCATAAGTTGCCCGTCAATATTTAGGTACACAAGAAAGTCTGTTGCTTGTTGGTATGTTCCAGAAACGCTACTATCTGTACCGTAACTTATAGATGACATTAATGATGATGCTGAGGTTTCTATTTCATAAATAGCAGTCACATCCATCTTTGCATCGAACGGGTCACCGCTCCAAACAATACTACTGCCTTTTTGTATTTTAAATTCTCGACTTACCAAATTGTACAAGCTTGTTCTGTAAAAACCAGAATCTAACTCTAACCTACCCGATAATCTAATATCTTGATTTGGGTCTATGTTTAAATTCAGCGTTGCAGCACCAGATGCTTGTAGTTTGTCATCAGTCTTTTCGTCAAGAACAATAGTGAATTTTGCATCATTTCCTATTTCTAATGTGGTATTGATATCCATTCCTGCAAAAAAAGAATTAGACTTTTCGCCATCGGTTCGGGTAAGTATGGCATCGGAACTTTCTCTATTTACAAAAATAACCACACCGTCTCGCTCTTGAATATCTAGCTCGTTTTGAGGTACAATGTACGTTAGGTCGGTAACATCTCGTACGCGTAATTTACCATCTATAACAGGTAGCTCTAAATTTCCTTTTACTGTTAAATCAGCTTTAATACTGGCAATACCATAAACAAGCTCGTCATCACCTTTTTTAGAATCTAGTACCCTGAATTGGTCAGTTTTAACAGAAAGGTCAAAATCAGGATTTGCAAAACTCTTTGTAGTAATAGTGCCATCTACAGTTAATGTACCTTGATTGATATCATTAATGGCAAAGGAGTTGAACGTTATTTCATCTTGATCAATATCTATATGTTCGTTATCTATAGCAAAAGTAGATTTGTACGCTGCTAACGTTAAACTAAAATCATTGAAATTTATTCTTCCAGAATATTTTGGTTCGGCAAGTGTTCCATTTACTAGAAGACTACCATCTAAATATCCCTTAGCATCAGATAATTGCTCATTTGACAGCCCTTGAATAACGCTGGCTTCTAATTTTTGAATATCGAGCTCCATGTTTAGATCGGCAGTGTTTTCTTTCGCTGCATAGTCTCCGGTTAAGGTTAGATTTGCTCCACCATCTTTTAATGCCAAATCAAAATCATATTCAGATAATGATTTGGAAGATGCATCTAAGGTTAATGTACCTAGCGGATTTTCCATGACCTGAAAATCTTTAATATCAATATCTGCCACTAACCCAGAAGCGGCATACGGATTAATTATTACGAAATTCCCCTCGACTTTACCTTTTGCTAGTGCTTCATCAGGATTGAAAAAGCTTAGGAATGTTTGTAATTGAAAATTCTGGAACAGAATACCGATATGGTCCGATTCCATTTCCGGAATCTTATTAGAAATTTCCATCTTTTGAGAATTTCTATTTAAGATTACGTTTTTAAAGTCTGAAAATGACTCGGCTATGACTATGTTGTTGTCCTCAGGAATATCCCATTGTTTTTTGTTTAATATGAGGTCTTTCGGACTAATATGAAGCTTTAAAGTATCTTTTTGAAATACCAAACCGGACGCTATATGCATTACGGGTACAGAGTCATTTTTAGAATTGAAGTCAAGTAACAGTTCTTTGTTTTTAAGGCTCCCTTCTAAATACGTTTGTTTTAGATGAATGGGCTCATAAATTAAATCTGCCAGACCTGCAGAGAATTTTAGGTTTACAGAATCTCCTTTTATAAAAGCATTTAAGCTGTCTACAGAACTACCTGCGTATGAAATGTGTGGCACTTTGATCTCTGCCGAAATTTTTCGTTTTTTTGAGTTGAAGCTAGCGTCTATGTTTAAAGAATCTAAATCTTCTACTCCGTTGAAAAATACCTTAGATAAAACGGGAGTAGGTATTATGGCAAGTGCCAAATTCGCATCAATATCATCTTCAACTTCAATCGTAGTATCGTCTGTAGAGAAATACTGTTCTAACTGTTTTTTAAGAGAATCTGTAATTCGATTTGGTGATGCGTTAGAAGTCAATTGCCCATTTAGAAAATTACTTTTAACTGAAACATCGGTGATAGAATCTTCAATATGTGCTTTTAAGGAGATTGTAGCTACTTGATACTGCTCATTATCTGCAATGGTAATACCGTCTTCAATAGTTGTATTTATCGTAAAATTAGAGGGCAAACCGGTGTAATTTCCTTTAATGTTTGCTGCTATCTTAATATTGTTTTTTGTGAGACCTAGTTCTTGTAAATCTGCCCCAATAATATTTGAAGTAAAAACAATGTCGTTTTCTTGAGATGAAAGTGTCATAGTTGAATTGACTTCCATATTCAGATTTGGGTCATCGATATTGGCGGTAACTGTACCGTTTCCGTCCTTTAAATTTCCGGTAATTGTTATGTCATTATAATCGTATCCGTCAAATTGAAATTGGGTGATTATACCATCAATTGTACTATCAAAATTATTAAGTTCAGAACCCACACCTTTGCCTTCAATTTTAAGTGATAATTTACCCAGTTGGTCGTTTTGTAATAGCTTTCCTAATTGCAGACTGTCAACAGAAATTTGACCATTAAATTTCATGATGTCATCAAAATTTACAAGCGCATTTATAGTAGCTGCTCCTTCTGGTATTTTGATGTTCATATCAGGATTCACCCATGTGGTCCCTCCAGATAAACTTCCTTTTGCGAGTATAGATTCTGGTATGGAAATACCCAATTCTTTAGACGATATTATTTTATTGATTGCCAATTTGGTGCTTTTAAAGCTAATATTGTTCAAGTCATATGTAAGTGAATCTATTGTAGTGAGATTGCTGATACTACCCTTAGCAGTCAGTTTGGTCTCTTTTCCCCATTGTAGTTCCGTATTAAAATCATTCACTTTTTCTAGACTACCGATAGCTTTTAGATTGCCTGTAATAGGTTGCGATGACAAAGAATCTAAATATTGATTTTTAGCAAGTTCGGGGACCAACTTTAGTACATCTTCTAACACTAGATTAAGGTTAGATATATCTACCGATAAAGTACTTTTTTTAGGATTTTTTATTGCCCCTTGTAAGGAGTTAAATTGAATAGCTAAGTTGGCATTGGCTGAGCTTTGGTTCATATCAAAAATAAGATCTGAAATTGAAGCTTCGGTATCTGATATACTTGTCTTAAAAGCCAATTGATTTAATCGAATACCACTTGGTTCTGAAAAAGAAAATTTAGAAACATCGGCATTGAAATTCTCTGGTTGGTATGCCAGGTTTTTAGCTAACAGTTGAAAATTTTGAATTTTAAATGCATTGGGGTTGAAAGCATCTACATTACTAACATTGCCATTTAAAGAGTAACTAAACGTGTTTTTTGCAATGTTAATATTGTTTGCTGCAATAATGAATTTTGGCCATTGAAACTCTATGTTATTGGATGTATTGTTTTGTTCAGATTCATCACTTGTTATTTGTATAGCGATTTGCGAATCTTGAAAGATGAAGTCGTTGGTCTCGTATCTGTTTTTAGAAACATCTGCGAGTATATCTGTGAGTTTAATTGAGCCTAATTTGAGTTGAGTTTGTAGACCATCTGGCTTGCTATTGTAGTTAACAGATACATTTTCTATTTCTAAATCTTCTAATTTTATAAATGGTAGTGTAGTACTGGTGGTATCTTCTGTAATAGGAAATGGGTGTGTTTGGTTATAAGTGAATTGGGTATTGGTTAGATTTAATTCATCCAAAGAAAACTTCATTCTTTCTAAATCAAACTCAGTAACGTCTACATTTAGGTTGCCAAGTATGAGGTTTATGTTTGTTCCTAAATAGGTATCGGTATAGTTCAACTTCCAATCGGTTAAATCTAAACTTCCAATAGAGATATCCATTGGTTCTGAAGTAGCTGCTGTTGTGTCTGTGGGGGTTGTTAATGCATCAATTAGAAAAGTAAAATTAAATTCATCAGGATTATCAGCTCTATTAATATATGCAACTACACCATCAGAAATGACGCTATCTATAGATAAAGAATTTTTAAAAATAATGGTGTAAATAGGAATATCTGCTTGCAGTGATTTTGTGTAGAATAAAGTATCACCCTTTTTATCTTCTAGAAATACATTTTCTACTTGAATGTCTCCTGAGAATGTAAGATACAATTTGTCTACTTCTACCTTAGTATTGGTTTTGTCTGATATGTAATTAGTGACTTTAGATACAATGAAGTTTTGTGCCCAAGAGGTTCGTACTACTAAAACCAAAATAAAAAATAGCAATAACACACCAAGGATAATTTTCCCCAGGAGCTTTAAATACTTTTTGAATTTTGAATTTGTGTTGGTCATATGGTAAACACTATAGGATTGAATACTAACATTCAATTTTCAACTGTAATGTTACCATTCTAGTTGTGCCATAAAACCTGTAGCAATTATAATTAACAATACTATTATGATAACGAGGTTGTAAAACCTTCTTTTCTTTTTCTTGGATTCTTTAAGTGATGCCATTAGTATGCAAAGTTAAGACTACCAATATATAAAATTAGCTTATTTGCAACGAAGATTATCGATATAGCGCATATTGTCAATGTATTATTTGACTCTACCATCTAAAGCTTAAAGTATTTAAACATCTCGTCTATACATATTGTCAATTGGTCTATACATATTCTCCCTTAGTCAATTGTGCGAGATTAGAGCGGTCATAACAATATACCTTTGAAGTGTAATTAATAATTAGCAAACAATATCATTTAAACTGAATCTTATGAAAACTGTTTCAAATTGTAAAAAGTGTTTAGGTTATTTTGAATCAGCGAACCAAGAAGAAATTTTTGAAATAAACAATTTTAATATTACAAATTCAGAATTGATATTAGAAGCTATGGCAAAATAATAGTTGTTCAGGTAGTTCCCCCAAATCACCAAAGACCAATAGTAATATTGGTCTTTTTCTATTTTAAACCTTTGGTCTGAATATTATGAAAACTATCTGCCTGTAAGCGCAGCAGTTCTTCTGCCTTTTTCTTTTTATAGCCATAAAGCTCTTCTTCTCCCTTTAGGTCTTCATATATTTTCTGATTGATTTCACTATCAGTTGAAGCAATGAGTTTTCGTTGCGCCAATTTTTGTTCTACCCAAGTAGAAAGTACGCTTTCTTCCTCTTCTAGTTTAATATCATACTCCCCTTTGGGAGCTAATAATTTGGCAATTATAGGTGATGTTTCTATGGCTAAGAATAAAAGGAATATGAAAAATGAAGGAAGCCACGGTAATTCGTCTAAAGCGGTAATTCTTGCCATTAATCCGTCAAAACCGTCTATTACGGGTTGTGAATTTTTAACTACCTCTGCATATTCCGTATCTAGCGTTGCAATTTGAGATTCTATCGCCAATACTTTTTCAGCATTAGTAGTCTTTAGTGCCTGTAGTTCTGCAAGAGCTGCATCGTGCTTATCTCGTTTTTCAGCATAAACAGGACCTTTGCCTAATAACTTTGTGCCGGCTGTACCTTCAGCTTCGTTAATGTAAATATCATAAAGCGCATTCGTCTCCGCTTCCTTTATTAAAACTTCATTTTTTAAAGCAGCTATATCTTGATTCAATTGCTCAACCTTAGGGGTGTATTGCAGCGCAAGTTGGTCTTTATTGGCAAGTGTAAGTCCATTCTTTTGCTCTAGTAATACCTGATTGATTTCTTTCTCGAAAATTTTCATTTCCAAGGGTTTTGAAATTACAATGGCAATTATGACTGCAAGAATAATACGAGGGGTAGCTTGTAAAAATTCTTGACCAATGTTGTTTCTCTTTTTAATGGTAGCAACAATAAAACGGTCTAAATTGAATATGAGTAACCCCCAAATGAAACCGAAGAATACTGCGGCATACAGATTGTCAAAAACAGTGAATAGAGCATAACTACTAGCAATAAAAGCCATTACAGCTGTGAAAAATACGGTAGCACCAATACCGGCATATTTGTTTTGTTCGCCTTTAGAGCAAGTTTTTAAAAGATCGGCATCTGCCCCGGAGCAGAGAATAAAGAAGTCTTGTATCATGATTAATGATTTGTTTTTGATTGATGATGATGTATACTGGGTGAACGTAACTATTACACTTTTGGTACGCAAAAAGCCCTCGAAAAGAGGGCTTTAACATATGTTTGACGTTCTTGTTATTCGATTGTTACAGGTTCTTTGGTGATTCTTACTTCTGCTTTGCCGTTTTTTTCTCTAGATTCTATATTTAAATCTTTGTTTTTCTTTAGTAAATCAATGGCTTTATCAGACGAGACTTTTTTGCCTTCGTAGAAGAATGTTGCTCCTTTTTTTGCCATGCTAATAGCATAGTCTAACGGGGAAGGCGGCGTAGGAGGTGAGGGTGGGGGAGGAATTAGGTTGGTGTTAGTTTTCTTGTAAATTTTAATCTCTGGTTGTCTGTTGGTATAAGGCAGAGTTTCAATTTTAATGCTTTTTTCGTTCTTTATAATTTCAAAACCTTCTTCTGAGGATATTTTTTCACCTTCAAAATAGAATTGAGCATTTTGTTTTTCAAGTGAACGTAAATCTTCCATTAGATTAGGGTTGTTTTTAGTTTTGGAGCTATCAGAATTAAAAATGTATACTCTAGTGTTTTCAGTTTTCTTATCATCATATTTTAGCTCTCCATCAATGTTAATGTAGGTAGTGTTATTATGTGGTAAATTATTCGCTTTATGTAGCATTAATGCACCGTCGTATGTGTCTTGAGTTGCTATAATTCTTTCAATTTCAGCATCTGCATAATCAGCGGTATTCGGAGCTTTTGGCGCTTTTGGTACAGCTGGTGGTTTTGGGAAATTAGGAAATGGCTCTACATTCTCTTTTTGTTTAGAAGACATTAATCTGTAGATATATGTTAGTTCATCAACATCAGATTTTAGGATTCGAATATTGCCTCCCTCAGCTATCATGGAGTTATACTTTTTGGCTAAACCATTGTATTTTATCATTTGTTCTTCTGATGCTCCATCTTGATTTTCTTTAGGAAGACATTCAGGGAAAGGTTGGGCAGCTTTTCTTTCTTTAGATGTCATATTTTTATAAGTAGATTCTAATATTTTTAAATCACTTTTTGGAATGCTTCTTTTTTCAATGGGAATAGCGTTGTATTGTCTGGCAAGGTTATTATAAGTAGTAAAAGCTCTCTTGTTGAGGTTAGCATTGATGTCGCCTGAAGTTGTATATACAGCGAACTGAGCGGTGTCGTAATTTTCTAATGGAGACATTGCTTTTATATTATTTCTATTAATATAACCATTCAATTTAGAGGCAGGTATATTCTCTTTGTCATTTACAGCAATTATATCGTTTGTAGAATTTAATTTAATCCATGATGTAGCATCTACTAAATAAGGTGCTTCATTAACCTCTACAATACAATTAGTATTACCATTTTTTGCAACCTCTAACTTTGAATTGAAAAGCCGTTCGCTTTCAATTATAGATTTGTTTTTTACAACTGATGCATAATCTAAGTTGTCGTTCCTCGTAAAAAGTTTAGAGAACTCAGTTGTAGCTCCATTATTTTTTTGAAGACCGAAGAAGTATGAACTAGTAATCTCACTTTGAACATTTCCCCAATGCTCTTTTTGTAATAATGATTTGTAACCTTCTTTTATGACTGTTAGATCAAAGTAAATTTCACCTCGTTGTGTATTAATTAACTCAAGTGAATAATAACCTTTGTTGTCTGTTGTGGCAAGTATGGTTCCACTATTGTCTATGATTTCTACATTTACTATAGGTTCTAAAGATTCGGAATCTATTACTAAACCTGCAAGCCTTATTATTCTGTTTGAGTTTTTGATTGATTGCTGTTTCTCTAGTTTGGTATAGTAATTACCTTTAGAGTCAACTAACTGATTATTTTCAATTCTAAACGACCAATCTTTATAACCATAGGTGAAATAATAACTGTTGCCGCGTTTTTTAGGATAATAACGAACATCTTTTTTGTTTCCTTCTAAAAGATCAAAAACCATATAAATATCGTATTCGGAAACAGTTATTCTAATATTGTTTTCATTGTTGACCCAAGTACCATTTAATTTATTTCGTAGGCTGTTTTCTTTACGGATATACTTTTTGTTATCAAAGATGATAGTGCCTTTTTGTGAGCTTAACTCAACTATTATTTTTTCGTCATTGACATTAGAGAAGTAGTAATATTGGTCTCCTATCTTTTCAAAATTAACAGCTTTATTCTGCGCTAGCCCCCAATACAGATTGTCTTTTTCCCTTCGGATGTTTAGTATTTCTACCTCGTTATCTGCATTGAGCCATTCTCCTTGTAAAGTAAAAGCTTTGTCAATATTTGTTGGTTTATCCATGAAAACGGTAATACTTTTGGTTTTAAGTTTTCTTAATTCTTGAGTTATAGCATCAGTTATATCTGAATTGATACTCCATGGTGTATAAATTTGAGCTGATAGTTTGTTGCTTTTAATCGCCAAAGGAAATTCTGCCTTTACCTTCTCATTTAGTAGTGACAATTGAACTTGTTGGTCATTGAACCAAATTTCGTTTTCATTCTTTACTTCTATCCACGCTATTTCTAATAGTGGTTCATGATTGGCATCGGTTTTAAGTTCATTATACACATATTCTTTACGTATTTCTTTTGCCTCATCTACAGTTTTTCCATGATACTCACTTGGCTTAAATTCGTTTTTGCCAAGAATATTGGTAGTTCTTTTACTAAAATGTTCAATGTTAGAAATACCTATAGCTCCTAGTTTTGTCTTAACCTGGTCAATTAATTTATATTGACTTTCGTCATAAAGAATATGAGCCGTGGTGTAGTTTTTAATAATATACGGACCAAAATTTTGATTCACTCTTTCTATTTCTGAAGAAAGGTTTTCTAAAGTTGTTGGCTCATCGTTTATAAGTAAATCTCCTGTTTTTGTGATTTCAATATTAATGTCTTTGATAGTGTTTTTAGTTACTACATTCTTTTGACTAAAGCCGTAAAGCATTAAAGCTAGTACTGGGAGCAAGAATAGACTTCGAATTAAAATCCCTTTTTTTGATGTTTGTTTTTTCATGATGATGAATCGTTTTTTGACCTGCCCGTATGGATTACCAATATTGAAGGATTTTCCAAATACGGTCAGGCGAGTTGATGAATAATTTATGGCATTTGCGATACCAACTGATTGATGGGTGTAAAAGCTGTCGTTTGATAAGTACGACAGTAATGTGTTTTGATAGGTTAAGTAGTCTTCTTGACCATTAAGTACGGCGCTATCTGCTAAAAATTCGTGGTTGAGTTTAATTGTTTTTTTGTAGACATAAATCAATGGATTGAACCAGAATAGTATCTGTAATAATTCTATAAAAATTACATCTAAACTATGCCATTGTAGCGCATGAGTTTCTTCATGTTTTATAACGGAATCGGGTATGTTTTTAGATTCAAATCTTTGTTTGTTCAGAAAAATATACCGTAAAAAAGTATGAGGAGGTAATTGTTCTTTTAGTAAAACCCTTACTATAAAGTTATTATTTATTAGGGTATTCCGCTTAACTCGTTGCCAAATTTTGGTAAGATTTAATAGAAAACGAAACCCGAAAACTGCAACTCCTAATCCGTAGATAGTCCATAGTATTAAAGACCAATTCATAGGCGATTTTTCAATCACATGAACTACAGGTGTAATTTCTTGCGGTTCATTTAGGGTTAAAACTTGAGTAACTGCTGCGGTAGGTATTGTTTCTACATATTCGGTAAAGACAACCTGAGGAATGATAAAAGAAGCTACGAGAGCCGTCAATAGAAAGAATCTTTTAAAATGGTGCATGCTTTCTTTCTCTAAAAGGAGTTTGTAGAAGAGCAAAAATATGCCCATGCATGCGGCGGATTTTAAAAGATAGATAACCATAATTACTTCTTTTCGATTTCTACGTCTATTAACTTTTTCAATTCTTCTAATTCAGCTTTACTTAAATTCGTTTCTTGAGTAAAAAATGATGCGAACTGACTAGCGCTATCATTAAAAAAGTTTTTAATGAGTCCGTTAACGTGTTTAGAGAAATAGTCTTTCTTTTTTACCAACGGAAAGTATTCTCTACTTCTACCAAAGCTTTTATAATCAATAAATTTTTTGTCAGCCATTCTTTTCAATAAAGTGGCAACAGTGGTTGTTGCGGGTTTTGGTTCTGGGTAAGCATCGAGCAAATCTTTCATGAAAGCCTTTTTTTGCTTCCATAGAATATTCATTAATTCTTCTTCTGATTTGGATAATTGCATTTTCTACAAGTTTAGAGTATGTTCTACAAACATAGAACATATATTTTAATTCTACAAGTGTAGAGTAAAATGCAATTAGAATGGTATTATGATTTTTTAATTCCGAATATAATAGAAATGGTTGCGGTTACGAGTCCCACAGAAAGTAGTATGTTTCCGTTTATCCATCCGAATTCCCAATGTAGTATTTTGAATTGAGCACCTATAATTATGCAGAGAACCGTAATAGTGTTTAAAATGATGGAGTAAATTTTCTTTTTTGAGGTTGGTTGTTTTTCTTCCAATTCAGAAGAAACGTCTTCAGAGAAGAATATGTCTTTTACATATACAATTATGAATACAACCAGTGATATTCTGAACAGGTAAGAGAATATAAAGCCGTATTTTAAATGGAGTACCTTAAATAAATATTGAAATATAAAGCTAGATAACAAAAAGAACTTGGCATAGTCTAGCCCAATTTTAGTTGATTTTTTATAGAACCATATACTATAGAACAGGGTTATACCAACAACAGCAACAATTAGTAAAATATCTGAATATTGCCAATGCATTACTTTAAAGAGCGCTGCAATTATTGCTAATGCAATGCTGAGTCGAAGAAAAATATGGGTATTTTGCTTTGTAATCAATTGCTTAGGTTACTGTAATACTAAGATAGAACGAAAGATTAAAGGTTTAAGTGTTTTTCAAGAAAGTAAATGAGTGGTGTCTTCTTTTATAAAAGTTTAAATTTGTATTCTAAAAACAACCTAGAATGAGTGTAAAAGATGATTTGGAAGCACGTAGTGGCTCCACTTGTGAGTTATGTACGGGAACCAATAATTTAGAAGTTTTTGAAGTTGAGCCAGTTTCTATTAGCGGAGTCGATTCTAGTATTTTAGCATGCGAAACATGCCGAACTCAAATTGAAGATCCAGAACAAATGGATGCAAACCACTGGCGTTGTCTTAATGACAGTATGTGGAGTGAGTATGATTCTGTGAAAGTTGTTGCTTGGAGGATGTTATCTAGATTAAAATCTGAAGGTTGGCCTAAAGATTTATTAGATATGATCTATTTAGAGCCTGAGGCTTTAGTTTGGGCAAAAGCAACAGGAGAAGGTTTGGCCGAGGCTGACAAGATTATTCACCGCGACGTAAACGGAGTGATATTAGAAAATGGCGATAGCGTTGTTTTAGTAAAAGATTTGAAAATAAAAGGATCTAGCCAAGTTGCTAAACAAGGTACTGCTGTACGAAGAATTTCTTTAGATCGTGAAAATGCAGAATATATTGAAGGTAAAGTAGGACCAACAATGACGGTTATAATTACCAAGTACGTTAAGAAAATATAGTTTTTGGTTCGTGGAACTTTAATAATATCTGATTTGTTTAAAAAAATAAAACGTCTTTGCTCGCAAAGACGTTTATTTTTTTAATTTATTTTCAACTTTCAACTTTCAACTTTCAACTTTCAACTTTCAACTACTTCTTAGTCATTTCTGTAAAATACTCATAGAAATAAGGAATAGTTTCAATTCCTTTAAAGTAATTCCACACTCCGAAATGTTCGTTAGGGGAGTGTATGGCATCACTATCTAGACCAAAGCCCATAAGTATAGTCTTGCTTTTTAGCTCTTGTTCAAATAAAGAAACAATAGGAATACTACCACCACTACGTTGTGGAATTGGTTTTTTGCCAAATGTAGTTTCATAAGCTTTTGAAGCTGCTTGGTAAGCAATGGTATCTATAGGAGTTACATACCCTTGTCCGCCATGATGTGGTTTCACAACCACTTTTACACCTTTAGGTGCTATAGCTTCAAAATGAGTCTTGAATAAATCGGTAATTTCTTTCCAATCTTGATTAGGAACCAATCGCATAGATATTTTTGCGAATGCCTTACTTGCAATAACAGTTTTTGCACCTTCGCCAGTATATCCGCCCCAAATACCATTAACATCTAATGTTGGTCTAATGGAATTACGTTCGTTGGTAGAATATCCTTTTTCACCGTAAACAGATTCAATATCTAAAGCTTCTTGGTATTTTTCAATACTAAAAGGTGCTTTTGCCATTTCTGCACGTTCTTCAGCAGATAGCTCTTCTACCTTATCATAAAAACCAGGTATAGTAATATGATTGTTTTCGTCATGTAGACTGGCAATCATTTTGGTTAAAATATTTATCGGGTTAGCA